>CAZCEX010000392.1:0-4644 GCA_964497785.1 uncultured Thermoanaerobaculia bacterium
GGCCACGCCGTCGCCCAGCGCCAGGCGGACGCCATGTTTCTCCAGGAACGCCTCCACCACGCGGGCGTGCTCCTGATCAACCGGGGGCAGAACCTGGTCAGCCATCTCGACAAGGGTTACTTCGAACCCGCGATGAACCAGGTTCTCCACCATTTCCAGGCCGATGAATCCGCCGCCAACGACCACGGCCCGGGTTTTCGGCCTCACGGTCTGGAATCCCGAATACCGGTGCATCCCGGCGAGAAGCGGGCTGCCGCGTTCGATCCACTCCCGGATCTGCCGGGCGTCCGGCACGGTCCTCACGTGAAAGATGCCCGGAAGGTCTATCCCCGGCAGGGGCGGGCGCACAGATGCTGCTCCGGGCGACAGCACCAGCTTGTCGTAGGATTCGGTGCTTTCCTTCCCGCTTTCAACATCGCGCAGCGTCACGGTCTTCTCCGCCGGCGAGATCTCGATAGCCTCGCATCCCGTCCTGACATCGATATTGAAGACGTGGCGGAAGACCGCCTCGTTCGCCACGATGAGACTGGTTTCCTTCTCAATGACGCCGCCGACATGATATGGCAGCCCGCAGTTGGCGTACGATACGTACGGTCCGCGCTCCACCACCAGGATCTCGGCCTTCTCGTCAAGCCTCCTGAGGCGGGCCGCGCAAGATGCGCCGCCGGCCACTCCCCCGATTATCACTACTTTCATGAGCGTCTCCCTCTGTTACCGGTATGTGGGAACAACGGCAGCTTCCGACCAACAGTTAGTCGATCGGTCAGCTGATGATTTGACCTGGGCCTATTGATCAGAACCAGTCTTTCCTGGAACCGCTTGCTGAGATCATGCAAGACCAGAAAAACCTATATAGAATTATTATTATTTATAACAAGGTTAGCGTTTTTTATCAAGGCTAACCTCATTTTGGACATTCCCCAATATTTTCCGGCAAAATCCTGTAACGTAATAAAGATGAGAGAGTAAGCAGAATTTGCAAGTGAACGAACTCCACGGGCTAAAGCCCGTGGCTTCCGACCTCGTATAATCCGCCCTTAACTTTTTTGCTCGCGGATATACTTTCGAATCATGCTCTCATCCGAAACACCAACTGATTCAGCAAAATATCCATCCGCCCAAAGGCTGTCTCCCCACAAAAACTCCTCCAGCTCAGGAAACTCTGCTCGGAGTATCTTGCTGGTTCCTCCCTTGAATATCTGAACTACCTTCGATATCGCTTTATCAGGCTTAACCCGCACAAGCATATGAATATGATCCTTCATTATGCTTAATTCTTCGATACTCCAATTGTTCACCTCTGCCGCCTGATAAAGCAACTCCTTCAACCGTGTTACGAGTTTCCCGATCAGAACTCGTTTCCTATATTTGGGAATCCAGACTATGTGGTATCTCAGCTTGTGTTTCGTATGAGCGCCCGTCCAATATGTGCTCTTTGTACCCATATGGGCGGATTATACATCCATCTCTCAGGCCTGCATAGCAGTCTTTCGAGATTGTGCCATTCATCCCCATGCTTGAAAGCATGGGGTTTTCTGGCAAAGATTTATAAAAAGTGTGGGTGATACTGGACTTGAACCAGTGACCCCCTGCGTGTAAAACAGGAGACCTAAAAGTTTAGTGTAATAAATCAATTCTCTTTGTGAAATTTGTTCGCTTACAAACACACAGAATTCTGTTACCTATGTGCTACCTTTTAATTTTCGGGATTTTGGGGATTGAAATGCCGAACCGTTAACATATTGCAATTATGTGAGTTAAGTGGTACGCCGCCAGGGAATCGAACCCCGAACCTACTGATTAAGAGTCAGTTAGCTTAACTCTCGAGTAGTATTCGATGCTAGCAGATCCTGCTTACTCCTTGAAGAAATTACACTTACTGCCACAAGAACTATGAGGCCCACAATCGATCCTGTAATAAATCCATGAACTCCCCATGGCTTACCTAGCCATGTCCATACAATCGCTGTTAGTGATCCTAAAATCATAGACGAGAGTACACCTACCCTACTTGCTCGCTTTACGTAGAGCCCGAATATCAGCGGCCAGAGAGTCGTGCTTGCAATTACAGCCCAGGAGAATCCTGTCAGCACAAGAATCAATGCGGGAGGTTTTAACGCGATAGCTAGGGATATAAGACCGACTCCAGCACTGACGAACCTGTTCGCAACAACTTCCTGCTCACCACTTAATTTACGTTTCAATCCATGTTTCCATATGTCGCTTACAAGTGAACTAGATACAATTATCAGCACCCCGGCAAATGTCGACATTCCCGCGGCCACAACACCTGCGAGTAGGATTGCCGCCCCCCAGGGTGAAAGCACCTTCTCTGCAATCATTGGGATTACTAGATCGGGGTTCGAAAGGCTGGGCACAAGCACTCGGCCTAGCGCACCGACCATGTAGGGAATCACGGCCACAGCAGCACCAACTGTCACGATCACAGTCCCTAGACGAAACGTTTTAACATCCTTAATGCTGTAGAACCTTATTAAAAGCTGCGGCATACCCCATACACCGAGGCTTACAACAAGCGAAAAACTGATGAGCCCAGCCCATCCCCAGACACCTGGAGTACTGACGTACCCCTCACCCATTGCAGCGAGCTTCTGCATTCCTACACTTAGCCCTCCAACTGCTCCCATCGTCTTAAAAAGAAGCAGAAGAAGTGAAAATATCATTACCCAGGCCTGAATAAATCCGGTCCAGACAACAGCTGTGTACCCACCAAGTACAACGTAGAAGATGATTACGAATCCCGAAATCAACACTCCGGCCCAGTACGGCATATCCATTAAGACTTCGAAAGCGTTAGCCATACCTTTAACAACACTAACGTTGTAGATTATCAGGAAGAGAAATATTATTGCCGCCGAGTAGATCCCCGCTGCCGGCGAGTCGTACCGTTTCGCGAAGAACCCCGAAATTGTACGCACGCCTAGTCTCTCGGTCATCTCGCGTACACGTCGGCCCAGGACAATCCAGCAGAGAGTGCAGCCGACAAGCACGTTGATTGCACCGATCCAGATTGTCGACATCCCGAACTTGTAGCCGAACGCCCCACCACCGATAATCAACACGGAACTGAAATACACGGCAATGAACGAGAGCGCAGTAACCCAGGGGCCAATCGTTCTGCCACCTAGGATGAAATCAGAGGCTGATTTAGTGCGTTTTGCGCTCCAAATGCCAACGCCCATTAAAATTCCGATATAGATAAAAAGGACAGCGATACACGCCTGAATAAGTGTCACGTCTCCCCCTCTTACAGCAGTTTACTGCTGCCGCTCACGTCTAATATCAATCAGCGCCCAGACAATAGCTATCAGGATACTGATATCGATTACAATGAACGCCAGAAATGTCAGCCATGGAAAATTGAAAGGTCCCATAGTCATCTTGCCTTCCAGTATATATGTGGAATATCCGGATCATGGCTAAGTGCTCGTGAGGAATTGTTCTGAGTACGCGAGCATCTCTTGACTTATGTCCGGTCCCCCCACCAGTCAAATACTCGAAGAGACTACACAATTTGATCAATGTATGCAATACCCCTAAAAGGAATGATTCAAGAGATTTCACAGTACGTTTGTTGAACTAAGCTTTGATGTTTAGTATAGTGCCCCAATGTAAAAACAATCTCGGAATCATAATGGTTTTCAAGGAGATCACTGACATATGAGTCAATTTCGTGAAACGAATGATGCATCCGCTGGCTGGCAGTCTGATCTACCTACCTTCCATACTACAAAATCAGGAATAATCCAAGGATCGCTAGAAGACTTCGTGAGAGATTTCTCTCCTGAACAAGCATCTGCTTGGAGGGAAGGAATTCCTCTTTTGCAGAAAGAGGCCGGCGAGTTACTCGATGAGCGAAAAGAAGCACATAGTTATGGAGCAATACTTGAGTATCGCTTGCCCTATGATCAGCGACGCCCTGATGCAGTGTTCCTTGCCGAAGGTTCCATTGTTGTTCTAGAGTTAAAGGGAAAGACAGCTCCAAGTCAGGCAGATCTTGATCAGGTTGCTGCCTATGCTCGTGATTTACGCGCCTATCATCGGGAATGTCACGATCGCGATGTCTACCCCATCCTTGTGCCCACCCGTGCTAATGGCTCTATTACTGAAGCTGGCGATGTGCTGATTGTGGCTCCTGACCGCATAGATGAAGTTGTAGGCAATCTTGTGGGTCACAAGGAAAGCGAAGGACCAACCATAGAAGATTTCCTTGATGATGATGCTTATTGCCCATTGCCAACTATTGTTGAAGCTGCTCGTGAGTTATTTGAGTCAAAAGAAATTCGGGAAATATGGCGTGCTAAAGCATTCACTGAGCCGGCAGTAGATGCTATTGCAAATATTACTCATGAGGCGGCACGCACAAAAACCAGGCACCTAGTCCTTGTTACTGGTGTACCTGGAGCTGGCAAAACTCTTGTGGGAATGCAAGTTGTGCATGCTCGCTTTCTTGATGATCTTGCCGTAGAAAGAAAGAATGGAAAGCCATCTGTACCGGGACTTTATTTAACAGGAAACCAGCCATTAGCCGAGGTTCTTCAATACGAATTTAAAAGATCTGGTGGAGGCGGTCGCACATTTGTCAGACATATTAAAAGCTACCTAGATCGGTACATACCCAAT
>CAZCEX010000393.1:0-4638 GCA_964497785.1 uncultured Thermoanaerobaculia bacterium
GGACCAAACGCCGCCCGAAAGGCGCCGCCAATTCTATTCGGTACACCCTCCTAGATTGAGCGATTCTCACCAGCGATCTACACCAATGTATTGTAGCGTGGGCGTCCCGCCCGCGAATCCGCAAGCTGAACGGCATTGGGGCTAACGTCGACTCTCGTAGACCTCGCACACCGTGTCGAAGACCATGTCGACGGTGATGCGCTCCATGCACAGGTTGTTCGGGCAGGCCGACTGGCGATCGTTGAAGGCGTTGACGCATGGGCTGCAGACAAGATTGGACCACAAGATATGGCTGCGCGGCGTACGAGCGCCGAATACGGCCGGTGTCTCCGGGCCGAAGATGGTGACCACATCCATGGGAGTCAGGGTCGCGTAATGAGCCGGCCCGCTGTCGTTGGTGACCATGATCTCGGCCATTGAGTACAGCACCAGGAGCTGACGCAAAGTGGTCTTTCCGGCCATGCTGACGCATTTCTCGGAGCCCACCTCCGCGGCCAGGGCTTCTGCCTGGGGCGCTTCTTCAGGGGCGCCGGTGAGCACGATGCGGGCATCAGGGAAACGGTCGATGACCCGTCGCGCGAGATCCACATAACGGTCGGTCGCCCATCGCCTCAGAGGCAGCAGATCGCTGCAGTTGGCGTTGAGCAAGACGAGAGGCGGCAGCACATCGACGCCCAGCTCAGAGCACACGAGAGACGAGACCTCTTCGACCTCGTTCGGTTCGAACTCCAGCTGAGGCAGGGGTTCGTCCGGCGGCGGCTCAAGATCGATGCCCGGCAGGCCTTCTGGTGGGTGACGGAGCGACTCGACCAGGCTCTGGAACATCTCGCTCGCGTGCAGGAAGGGGTTGAGCCCATGCCGGTGAGTCATGAGGTCGCCCCGGTAGGACGCCTCGCCGAAATGAGCGTGGTAACCGGATCGCGACCGGGCGCCGCTGAGATAAGAGAGGATCGCCGATGACCTGGCGAAGAACTCGAAGTCAACCGTGGCGTCGATCCCCTCACGCCGCAAACGCCGGATCGCCCCTATCGTTCCAACGGCCACACGAAAAAGACCGTCAGTTCGAATCACGATGACATTGGGTGGAGGCACGACCTCGAGCAGGTCGAGGATGAATCGATTCTCGGCAAAGACAACAAAGAAGAGGTTGTCGGCGCCAACCATCTCCCGCGCCCTCTTCAGGGCCGAATACGCAAGTACAGTCGCACCCTGCTCGGCGAGCTTCATGACCGCGATGCGTTTCGGTGGAGTTGCCGGTCGGCGCCTCAGCACGAGGTCGTCGATCCGCCGCACAACCGTCAGCAGCGCACACACCGGCGCGCCGACCCACCGATCCACCAGGCGCATTGTTTTGACGTTCACCGGCTCAGAAACCCTCCTGATCGGGGGGAAAGGGTAACACGGGCCTCCCCGGCGGCTGATGAGCGGCCTAACCCGCATCAAGCCTACGCACCTGTCATTGACCGCTGTGCGGTCGAAAATGTTGATCGCCGGTGAGGATCTTTAACTTTCGGTATGATCAGGAGGTTCGGATCGCGTCCGCTTCGAGGAGACACCATGAGCAAAAACCGCCGGCCAAATACATGGACTTTAATCAGAAGGCGGGTCACCGCCAGTGCTGGCCTCATGGTGGTTGCAACGGCAATCGTCGCCGCCGTGATACTGACTGGTTGGACCGCCGATCGTTTAAACGAAGACCCCGCGGGCCGGCTCGAGCTGCTCGAGGAGCGGATGCCCAACAACTGGTTCTTCGCTGAGCGAGCCTTCCCGCAAGGGAAAATTCCACTCGAGTACTGGCGATCGGCGCAGCTCCAGGCCGCGCACATGCGTGCCATGGAGGGACCCGGGGCCGACGCCTGGACTCCCCGAGGACCCGACAACATCGGCGGCCGGATCACCGATATCGTGATCGACCCGGGAAACAGCAAACGTGTCTGGGCCGGAACCGCCGAGGGTGGCGTATTCCGAACGACCGACGAAGGCCAGTCCTGGACCCCTCTCTTCGATGACATGCCGACCCTTTCGATTGGCGCCCTCGCTCTGGATCCCGGGGACAGCGACGTACTCTATGCCGGAACCGGGGAGGTCAACCCGGGCGGCGGCAGCGTCGCCTACGGCGGCAGTGGGATCTACCGTTCGAGTGACGGGGGTGACACGTGGCAACATCTCGGTCTCGAAGACACCGGCTCGATCGGCCGCATCCGCGTCGACGCCTTGGACTCCGACACCATTTTCGTCGCAGCCATGGGCCATCTCTGGCAGGACAACGCCGAGCGCGGCGTCTACCGCTCAACCGACGGTGGTGTGACTTGGAATCTCATCCTCTTCGTGAACGACCAGACGGGTTGCGTCGATCTCATCCAACGACCCGACAATCCGGCCGTACTCCTGGCTGCGATGTGGCAACGAATCCGTCAGCCTGAGTACTACGACTATGGCGGTCCAGGTTGCGCCATCCACCGCTCCACAGACGGAGGAGACACCTGGACCATCGTCACCAGCGGTCTGCCCGCCCCCGGCGTCGATGGCGGTCGAATCGGTCTCAGTCTTTGCGCTTCCCAATCCAATATCATGCACGCCGTATACACCGACCACGACTCCGGTGCTTTCGCCGGTCTGTTCCGGTCGACCGACAGCGGTGCAACGTGGACCCGCACCACTGACAGTGCGTTGGCCCAGGCCTTCTCTTCCTACGGGTGGTGGTTCAGCAATGTTCGAACCCACCCCAACGACCCGGACTCGATCTACGTTCTCGGCCTTGAGTTCTGGCGTTCCGTCGATGGCGGCGCTTCGTACTTCCAAGCCAGTGGCGGGATGCACGTAGACCACCACGCCCTCGACTTCAGCTCCGGTCTCAACCCGGTCGCGTACTGTGGCAACGACGGCGGCGTCTACCGCTCCGACGACGGAGGCGGCACCTGGATCCACCTCCCCGATCAACCTCACGTGCAGGTCTACAGATTGGCTCTCGATCCCTCCAACCCAGACGCCGTCTACGTTGGCGCTCAGGACAACGGAACCCTGAGAACCCTGACCGGCGCCACCGACGACTGGGGCGAGATCTTCGGCGGCGACGGCTTCCAACCCATGGTGGACGCCAATAACCCGCAGTACATCTGGGCCCAGTACCAGTACGGGAGCCTTTTTTTCTCGAACAACGGCGGCTTGGCGTGGTACGGGGCGACAAACAGCATATCGGGCGCCGACCGGCGAAACTGGAACACGGCCCACGTGCGGGACCCGTCCGACCCGAGCCTGCGCTACTTCGGCACCAACCGGCTCTACCAGAGCACCAATGTCACCTCCTGGTCGGTCATCAGCCCGGACCTGACCGGAGGACCTCACGGCGGCAACAACGGCCAGGTCGACGGCATCTTGACCTCGATTTCGGTTTCGCCGGTCGACTCGGCGGTGATCTGGACCGGATCGGACGACGGCTACGTTCAGGTGACCACCGACACCGGCGCCACCTGGAACGACACCTCGGCCACCCTTCCCGAACGCTGGGTGACCTCGGTCCGCGCCGACCCATTCGACCGTGAGACGGCATACGCCACCATTTCGGGCTTCCGATGGACCGAACCCCTGCCGCACGTGTTCCGCACCACAGACATGGGCGCCTCGTGGATACCCATCGCCGCCAACCTCCCCGAGGCGCCGGTCAACGATCTGCTGGCGGATCCGGACAGGCCGGGCCGACTCGTGATAGCTACCGACGTTGGCGTTTTCGAGACTGCGGACAGCGGCGGGTCCTGGGCCATATTGGGCAGCGGTCTGCCCAACGTCATCTGCACCTCACTCGCACTGAACCCGGGGAACCAATCCCTGATCGTGGGCACGTACGGCCGGAGTCTTTTCGCCCTGCCGGTGCCACCCCCTGCAATCTTCGCAGACGGCTTCGAGTCCGGAAACACATCGGCGTGGTCGGGAACGCAACCGCCCCCGTAGCAGCCGTTGACCGCAACCGCGCCTCTCGGCTACGATGCCGACTTGGCCGACCCGCATTCTTGTGCACCAAGCCGAAAGGAAACAAGGACTTCGACATGAAGCTCGTCACCGGAGGCGCCGGATTCATCGGCTCCAACATCGTAGCCGGCCTGTGTGACCGCGGTGAAGACGTGGTCGTCTGCGACCGGCTCCGCCGTCACGAAAAATGGCGCAACATTGCGAAGCGCGACCTCGTCGACATCGTTGACCCCGAGACCCTCGCGGCCTGGCTCGATGTTCATGGCGGGGATCTCGATACGATCGTACATATGGGGGCGATCTCCTCGACGACAGAAACCGATGCCGACCTTATCGTCGAGACCAACTTTCGCCTCTCGCTCTTTCTGTGGAGGTGGTGCGCAACCCACGGCGTGCCGTTCATCTATGCGTCGTCGGCCGCAACCTACGGCGACGGTTCAGACGGCTTCGACGACGATTTCTCAAGATCATCCCTGGCCCGACTCCGACCGCTCAACGCTTACGGCTGGAGCAAGCACCTGTTCGACCGCCGAGTGCGCCGTGCGCTCGACAACAGCGAGACTGCACCCCCACAGTGGGCAGGGCTCAAGTTCTTCAACGTCTACGGTCCGAACGAATACCACAAGGGCGGCATGCAGAGCGTCGTCGCCCAGAAGCTGCCCCTGGCGCTGG
>CAZCEX010000394.1:0-4630 GCA_964497785.1 uncultured Thermoanaerobaculia bacterium
GGAGCAAAGACTCGCCTGAACACAGTTCAGGCGAGTCTTTGCTCCGAAGATTTCTCTGGGAGGGTGAGGGGTACTTCAGCCGACCCTCTGGATGATCTCCCCGCTCCCCAACCCGCCGCCGACGCAGCGGCTGACGAGGCCGAGTTGGCCGTCGCGACGGTGCAGCTGATGCACCATGTCGACGATTTGCCGTGCCCCGGTACAGCCGACGGGGTGGCCGAGAGAGATGCCGCTGCCCCACTGGTTCGTGCGGTCCTTCGGCAACTCTGGGATGTCGTGGAATGCGGCGGCTAGAACGGCAGCAAAGGCCTCGTTGAGCTCGAAGTAGTCGATGTCGTTCACCGTCAACCCCGCTCTCTCTAGCATTGGCTTGACGACCTTGAAGGCGCCCTCACCCATGTAGGCTCGCTCGACGCCGACGTTCCAGAAGGAACGCAGCTCGGCAAGCGGCTCGATGCCCAGCTCGACGGCTTTGTTTTCGCTGGTGAGGATCAGAGCAGCGGCGGCGTCGTTGACGCTCGAGGCGTTGATAGTGGTGATGGTGCCGCCGTCACGTTTGAAGTAGGGCCGCGCCTCAGCCAACTCCTCGCGGGTGATCGGGCGCGGACCCTCGTCACGGGCGACAACGAGCGAAGCCTTCTTGCGCTGCGGCACTTCGACCGGCATGACATATCCGTTGAACAGACCGTCGTCCCAGGTCTTGAGGGCGTTGTGGTGACTGTTGTACGCAACCTCGTCCTGTTCTTCCCGGGTAACCCCGTATCGCTCGACGAGCCGTTCCGTGAGCAGCCCCATTAGCTCGCCGCCGGCTACGTGGGTATCCGTCAGTGCGCCGAAGAGCCCGTCGACGAGGGTCATGTCACCGTACATCTGGCCGCCGGTCCGACCCGTGTAAAGGTAACGGGCAACATTGCTCATCGACTCGACGCCGCCGGCGATGCCAACCTCGACCTCGCCGAGAACGATTCGCCGAGCAATGCTGTGCACTGCCGCTCCGCCTGAGGCGCAGTTCTCATGAAAGGACGTTGCAGGGGAGGTGTGTGGTATGCCTGCCCTCTCAGCCGCGTTGCGCGCGATATTGGGTGATCGCGGATCCTGCATCACCCAGCCCAAACACGTGTAGTCAATTTCCGCACTGGGGAGGCCTGCCCGCTCGAGAACTCCAGAGATGGCCAGCGTCGCCAGATCCTCCGCCTGCAGCGATGCAAGCCCGCCGCCGATTGAACCGATTGGGGTACGAATCGCTCCGATGATGACCACTTTGGGATGTGCCATGAACTCCTCCTCTATGCCTTCGCCGCAGTGCGGCGTTCCTCCTAGTGTAACGTGGAAAGAAAAGATCTGGAGCTTTCTACATCTCCTTTTCTTGGCCATATTTTCTGTGGCGTTGGTGTTGAGACGAGCCTCGAAAAAATATGGCCAAGAAAGGGAATAGGGAAGGTTTTCAGCCTACCCACCACCCCGCTGCGAAGAAAGTCATTGCGATCAGAGCGAGCGTGCCGCCGACAATTGCGTACGCGATGGGAATCTTGCGTCGGCCTTCGGCCCACGCCAATCCGATCAGGAGATAGATCGGAAAGAGGGTCGAGGCGATGCGGGTGAAGGACCACAATGATGAGCTCAAGGGAACGAGGACGCCGGCTGTGAGATAGAGGGCGAACGACCTCGGCAGGCGCCTGAATGCAGACGGAATGGCAGCGAGCACACACAGGGCGGCGGCGAGCTCGATGGTCGAGCTGTGGGCCCCGGACAGTGTTGGTCCGGCCTGCCACCAGCGGATGAAGGCCAGCCCGGGAAACCCGAGGGCGCCGCGCCAGCGGCCCTGCCGGTGTACGAAGGCTAGAGCGTCGCCAAAAAGCCCGTAGCAGAAGAGCATGTAAAGGCCGATCCCTGCAGCGATTGCGGCGATTGTCAGCCATCCCCAGCGCGAACGGTGGCGGCTCTGCCACCACTCGATAGCGATGGGAATCGAGAGCAAAACGCCGAAGGGGCGGGTGAGGGCGGCGAGCATCGCCCACAAACCGGACCATACGAAGCGGTCTCGGTGGGCACAGCGCACGGCAGCGAGGGACAGCATCAGGAATACCGATTCGGCATACACAGCCGAATGGAACACAGTAGCCGGAAAGAGCAGGAGCGCAGCCGCAGCGGCCTCGCCGGCCTGGGTGCCGAAGCCGGGCCCCCAGAGATCTCGCGCCAGGCCGAGGATGAGCAGCAGTGATACGAGAAGCGTGAGGTTCGAGATCAGGATTCCGGCGCCGATGTTGCCGGTGATCGGCGCCAGGCAGCGGATGGCGAACGGGTAGAGAGGGAAAAACCCGGTGGCATCTGCTGCGTCATAGGCGATAGGAAGATCAACAAGGGCGTCGCCGACGTCGTAGCCGCGCTCGGCGATGAGCAGGTACCACTCGGAGTCCCACCGCGCCCAGATATCCGCTCCCACCGGGGCATTGTGTTCGACTCGCAGATTGCCGCCGGTGAGGCCCGGGCCGGGTGGCAGCATGCTGTGTCCCACGAGGCCGGCAAGCAGCAGTGCCAGACGGGTCAGAAGAAAGAGCACCGCCAACCTGCGAACCGATGGGTCAACAACCAGGAGTTTAAGCACCGCCCCGACTCTATTTTCGTCCATCCAGGGTGTCAATGGTGCGTTACACTGCCGTCATGGATACAAGCAACGATCTCGCGGAGAAAAGGGTATTCGATCTCGAGGGTCCGGCGCCGAAGCTCATGACCTACTACTTCCTGACCTCGCTTCTGGCCGGTCCCTTTTTTTTCTTTCCGTTGATACCGCTCTACTTTCGGTATCACACCCTGCGTTACCGTTTCGACAGCGAGGGTATCTCCATGCGGTGGGGTATTTTCTTTCGGCGCGAGATCAACCTCACCTATGCCCGCATTCAGGACATCCACCTGCGTTCGAATCTGTTCGAACGTTGGCTTGGTCTGGCTCGCATCGAGGTGCAGACCGCCAGTGGCAGTGCGGGTGCCGAGATGACCCTCGAGGGCCTGCTCGAGTACGAGGTGATCCGGGACTACCTCTATTCCCGTATGCGTGGTGGCGAGGATCGAAGGAAGACCGTAGCCGCGGGCACTGCTCCGGGGGTCGGTCGAGCAAGCGACTCAGCAGGCACACGACAGCTCGTCGATACGCTGAACGCCGTCACAGCTGAGGTCAAGGCGTTGCGCGAGACTTTCGAGGCGGCCAGGGGCCAACGCCATGAGTGAGCGTATCAAGGCGCTCATCCTGAGGTATATGCGGGTGCCGCCCGAGCCCCACCCACCGGCCGGTTCGGCGTCCTCGGTAGAGGTGTTCCGCGCTTCGCCGCGCCTTTATCAGCTCAATCTCGTTCGTTGGGTTGCCGGTCAGGCGGCGACCGTGCTCGGCATCGTTTTCGCCGTTGGGTTCCTGCACTTCGGCGTCTTCAGTGCAGCGCCGTTCCTGGAGGACGTCCCCCGTCGCGACCTGATTCTCACCGCGATTTTATTTGCCGAGGTGTTCGGCGTTCTGTCCTTTCTGGTTCAGCTTCCGGTCACCTTCATGCTCGTCAGGCTCGACTACGAAATGCGCTGGTACATCGTTACCGACCGCAGTCTGCGCATTCGCGAAGGCATCTGGAAGGTCAACGAGATGACCCTCACCTTCAACAACGTGCAGGAGGTGTCGATCCGTCAAGGCCCGCTGCAGCGTTTGCTGGGCATTTCCGACCTCAGAGTGCGCACCGCCGGAGGGGGTGCGGTGTCGGGACCACCGGCCAAGCAGCACCAGCAGGAAAAACACTCGGGGCACCTTGGCCACTTCCACGGCGTTGACAATGCGGAGGCCATTCGCGACCTCATCCTCGAACGCCTCAAGAGGCTGCGCGATGCCGGACTCGGTGATCCGGATCAATCTGCGGAGGTAGTTGTAGAGGAGCAGCCCGAAAGCGCGGGTCTCCTCGATGCGGCGCAGGGATTGCTCGAGGAGGTGCGGGCGTTGAGGCGGACAGCGGCTGGCTGAATCGCATCGAAAAGACGACCCCGAAAACCCACCCGGCGGGGCGTGCCGGACATAGCATTGTGCCTGTAAATCCTTGCGGTGCCCGGTAGCCCCGCGCACAATGTCTATGTCGGGCAACCCTCGGGAAGCGCGATGGGAGAACCGGCCCGCTGCGGTCCAGAAGCCCAAGCGCCGAGGAGCGCAGCGCAGCGGAGCGACGAGCTGGGCGCAGCCCAGAAGCGGCAGAAGAGGCGGCTCTGGTAAAGCGAAGCGGCAGGCGAAGCCTGCACGAGGGCTTTCGGTCGGGGGTCGTGCCGGAGAAACGCTGTTGCGGTTACCAGGCCCTCCCGGTACCCGAATCGGCATACGTAGCCGCCGTTCTCCGTGGCCTCGGCCTTCTGGGATGCCGTAGGACGGTCATCCCAGCGTCGCATGAGCAGCGTGGTCGCGCGGGAAGGACCGAGACGACTGCGACCACGCTGCTCAAGCGAGCGGCGGCCTCCCTCGCGGGTTGGAGATCACGGCCGCAACGAACTCCCCGAGGGTTGCCCGGTGTCATAATTGTGCATGAGGTTATCGGGCGCTGTGAGGTCCTACTGGCACATTTATGCACCCGGCACGCCCCGCCCAGGGGCCTTCTCTGGTTCTTCGATC
>CAZCEX010000395.1:0-4623 GCA_964497785.1 uncultured Thermoanaerobaculia bacterium
CGGTTCATCCTGGCAATTCTGGCAAGCGGAGCAGGGTCTTCCGGGTGAGATAGTACGGGCACTCACCTATGACGAGGCAGGGCGTCTGTGGATGGCGATCGACTCGGTCGGCGTCGTATCGTTCGACGGGCTGACCTTCTCGGTCATGAGCTCCCAGGCTGAGCCCGCTGCGGACCGGGTATGGACCGTGAAGGTGGGCTCCCGGGGGGATCTCTTGATCGGCACCGACCACGGTCTGTGGATAGAGCCTATCGAGCCCGGCCGACCACCGACGATTATCGGAGTCGAGCAGGGACTTCCCTACCCAGCGGTACTGTGCATCATCGAGGACCACGAAGAGCGAATCTGGGCTGGAACGACCCATGGGGTGGCACTCATCGCTCCAGAGGGTGAGGTCAAACGCATCTTCACCGCCCACGACGGTTTCTCCGGGAGCGAGAGCGCCGAAGGAAGCGCTTTCCGCGACTCCACCGGAAAACTGTGGTTCGGAATGTCTTACGGCGTCACAGTCGTCGATCCGTCGGCGCTTCAGCCGAACGAAACCAAACCCCATGTCGTGCTCGAGAGCGTGCTCGCCAACGACTCGCCGATCGACGGCTTGCGACCGGGCTCAACATCCCAGACCGCCGAACCTCTTCGCCTGCGCATCGAACCCTGGGTGACCCACCTCCGATTCGACTACACAGCCCCGAGCTTCGTCGCACCGGAAATGGTCCGTTTTCGTCTCGCCCTCACCTGCTATGGAGACGATTTCGGGCCCCCGAGCGACGAACGCCACGTCACGTTCCACCAGCTTCCGGCAGGACGCTACCGATTCGGTATCCTCGCCGAAAACAACGATGGTGTGGCCTCATCCGAGCCCCTCTGGGTCGAGCTGGACGTGCGCCCGCCCTGGTACCGGACGCGGTGGTTCCAGGCCCTGGCCATCCTCTGTGGCGCCCTTCTGGGGGCCGGAATATTCCATCTGCGCACCCGCGAGCAACGCAGACGCCAGGCCTGGCTTGAGGAAGAGGTCGAGAAAAGGACCAAGGATCTCGACGCCGCGAACCACCGCATCAACGAGCAGAATCGGCAGCTCACCGAGCTGAGCAGAACGGATCACCTCACCGGCCTCGGTAATCGGAGGGTCCTGGCGGAAACCCTTCCGGTTGAAATGTCGATCCTCCACCGCAAGGCCCGCAGCCATGACCCACGCACGATGGTCGATTTCCAGGGCGCCGTCGTGCTGTTGATGGACATCGATCACTTCAAAACCATCAACGACCAGTGGGGCCACGACGCCGGGGACACGGTTCTCAAGGCATGCGCTGAGATTCTGGAGGCGGAGCTACGGGAAGGCGACCAGGCCGTTCGATGGGGCGGCGACGAGTTCGTCGTGCTTTCTCGCAATCTTGACCGGGCCGGCGCCCTCGGCCTCGCCCGGAGGGTGCTCGAGTGCTTCGCGGGTCGCTCCATCGAGCTCCCTCGCGGCGGCTCCGTGGCGTTGAGCGCCACCTTCGGCTTCGTGCAGATCCCTCTGGGAGTCTCAGAGCAGCTGCCAGGTGAGCAGTGGCAGCGCTACGTCGACCTCGCCGACCGCCTGCTCTACCTCGGCAAAAACCAGGGGCGCGGCCGAGCCCTCGGCCTCGTATGGAGCCCGGACGCCCGCAACATCCCGGCCGAACGTGATGTGGTCGTCAGCATTTCCAACGACCCGACGAACCCGGTCGAGGGTTTTGAGCTGGTCGAGATCATGCCTGAAATCTCGTAGGGCTCTGCCCTGGGACCGCCGAGCTCCAGCTCGGCCCCGAGAACGATGCAACGGTGGCTACCCGGCGATCGGCTTCGGCAAGACCCACAAGCTGGTGTACGACAAGCTCGTGCCCGGGGTTCCTCATCTTGGGCACGGCTGTCGTCAACGCCCAGATGAGCTTGGACGACGACCGCTGGTCCAGCACGGTGGGGAAGTAGGTCGTCCCAGGGGTGGGACTGGTGACCCAATGTCGGGACGACAGACAACAATCTCTACCGCGAGGAATTCTCCGAACTCCCTTTTGGTCAGAGGTTTGGAACGACGATCTCAATTGCATCGCCACTGGCACGGCAGGTGCAATACGGAAGAGTGCGCAGACGCCAAGGAGGACGCCATGACTTCGAGGACCTTCATGATCATCGCAGTGGTCGCAGCATCGATGCTCGCTCTCGGCGGAGGCTCGGCGGCAAACGCCCAGGAGCTGCTGCACGGCTTGCCCGCCTACGACAGCGGCTGGGTGGATTTTCCTTCCGACAACGAAGAGCTGCTCAGCCACGAGCTGGGCGGCGACCCCGGAGACTACGTGGTCGACCTGCAGGTTCGCGACCTGGTGGACGGCCACGGCGGCGGCTCCAGGGTCCACCAGAAGGGTCTCGGTATCGACGTCAACGACAGCATCTGGTGGGAGAAGCTGACCAGCCATCAGATTCAGGTCTTTCGCGCGGGCGCCGCCACCTCGGTCGACCAGTTTCGCGTTCGGATCTGGGTGGTTTCCGACGCCGACTACGACAGCGGATGGCTGACGTTCGACCCCGGCCAGGATATCAAGTGGCTGACCCACAACCTCGGCGGAGCGGTGGACGACTACGTGGTGGATCTGCAGTTCAACGACTTGGAGAGCAGGGGATGTCACATCTATGGCTACGGCCGTGACCAGTGGGCGAGCTCCACGCGTGGTGCGGCCTGGCTACGGCTGGGTACGAGCCAGGTGGCGGTCGCCCGGGGCGAGGAGGACGATCTCGTGGACAGCTTCCGGCTGCGCATCTTCCGTCGGTCGAACCCGAGCTACGACAGCGGTTGGAGTCCGATGTCGGGTGCCAGCCAGCAGTTCATGCACACCCTCGGGGGCCCGTGGAACGACTACGTGGTCGATCTGCAGTTCCGCGATGTCGACGACGACTTCGGCGTCAACCAGATCGGATACGGCGGTGACGAGAGATGGGACTTCGTTCTCGTCGGCAGTTATGGTGCCTACTGGTCCGAGCTGACAAGCCGATCGGTCAGGGTCTTCCGGCAACCGGACAACATCTGGGCCGACGAGGTGAGGGTACGGATCTGGGAGAGCCGGCGTCCCAAGTGGGACAGCGGCTGGCTAGAGATTTCCCAGGCCGTCGGGTACCAGTTGTTCCATGGTCTCGGGGGCGACCCGGACACCTTCGTGGTCGATCTGCAGTTCCAGTGCACTGACGGCTGCTGGTTCGGAACCACCCAGAACGGGTACGGCATGAACCATGTCTACGACAGTGATGGCGGCGTGTTGGAGCAGCGCGGTGCGGGGTGGTATGACCTCACCTCAAGCCACATAACGGTTGTTCGTGCCAACGCCGACGAGGTGGCTCACCGGGTCCGGGCGCGACTCTGGATTGCGCCGGAGCCCGAACTCGATCTGGGCTGGTACGACCCGCAGGGTCAGACCGGGTTGTTCCCGTTCGACGTCTCGACGGTGCCGGGCTATGCCAGCGACTGGGTCGTGGACCTGCAGGGGAGCGACGCCGGGACAGCCTCGTGGGGTAGGAATCAGATGGTCTATGGCACAGACAACTATACGTCGGATGGAGTTTCTTACTATCGTGTCGGCCTCGCCTGGACCAGGCTCGACTCCTCGTCGATTACGGTGGAACGAGCCGCGAACGACAGTGTGAACGCCCGCTTCCGCTTGCGTATCTGGCACAATTTCGCGTTCGACTACGCGAGTACCTGGCAGGCGATCTCGAGCGTCCGTACCTTCTCTCACAATTCTGGCGTCGACCCAGACGACCTGGTGCTCGACATGCATTTCAAAGACCTCGATCTGGAAGCCATCCACAACCTCTACGTCGGGGGGGATCAGTCCGCCACCGGCGTCAGTGACCGGCAGGGAGCGAGTTGGTTCGCCCTGGGTAGTAGCGCGGTGTCTGTGGCACGCGAGCCCGACGACCTGCTGGTGGATTCGGTCCGTATGCGGGTGTGGTACGCGCCCGACGCCCCGAACGTCATCTTCCACGACGACTTCGAGTCCGGAGATACATCGGCCTGGTAAACGCGCCTCCGCCCTCCTACTCCCAATAACAGGAATTCCCGCCTTCGGGCGGGAATTCCTCGTTGAGCGCGAACGACCTTCAGAAGGCCGTCACATCTTCGCTTGCATCGGCCCCATCTCGCCGGGGCGGATGGCGGCCGCCTGGGCCGGCACCGTCGGCAGGGCGCGGTGGGCGAAGTGGATCGCGGTCACGACCTTGTTGTGGTAGAAGGCCGCGTCCGGGACGTCCTCCATCAGCTGGGGGTCGCCCTTGAGCTTGTTGAAGGTCTTCTCAGCCATACCGAGGAGCTCGCGGACCGGTTTGCCGCCCTTCATCGGGAGCTTGCGGCCGACCAGGTCGAGGGCCTGGATGCCGTTGGTTCCTTCGTAGATGCATGCGATCTTGGCGTCGCGAAGGTACTGCTCGGCCGGGTACTCGCAGGTGTAGCCGTAACCGCCGAACACCTCCAGGCACCAGTCGGCGACCTGGAAACCCCACTTCGAGGACCAGCCCTTGCAGATCGGGGTCAGTACCTCGACGTAGCTCTGGTAACGAGGGATAGCGATTTCCTTTTCTCCTCCAATCGATGCTACCACTGGCGATCGCCTCTTG
>CAZCEX010000396.1:0-4619 GCA_964497785.1 uncultured Thermoanaerobaculia bacterium
CTGCTTTTGTGAAAGGATTTTCGGGATACTGGCCGAGCGGCATCAGAGCTAGAAGATCGGCTTCGTCGGCAACCTCCGGATACAGGCCCAACTGGTCGACACAGTAAGCTTCCATCGCCAGCTGGATCGTGTGCACGTTTTCCTGCACGACGGCTTCTTTCGCTCTTTTTGTGAATTTCATGTAATTGGGGATCGTGATCGCCACGATGATTCCGATGACTACAACGACCATCATCAGCTCAATCAGCGTGAATCCCCTTGTATTTGAACGAGATAGCATGGTACTTATCACCTTCCCCGGCATGAACTGCGAAATATCGATATATTGACTGACCCGTCCGTTACCTGAAAGAACCGTGCCACCCTACAGGAACAGTGTGTCTTCCCGTAACCCAAAGCATGATATACAGATACCCGTTGTTTCAAGATGAGAGACCGGGCTGCTTCAAGTGCGGTTCCGCAATGAGGATTGCAGGAGTGCCGGAAGCGCTTGCGAGGCGCCAAATTGTTCTATATTTTCCAAAAAGTTGAATTATCTGCTGATAGCGAGAGGGTCCCATCAGCGATCAGGCTTGAAAGCCTTTATAGATCCAGGATTTGCGCCAGGAGGCCCCTGAATGAGCGCCGAGAGAAAGAGTATTTCCAAGGTCGGAAAGAGCCACGTCTTTGTCGGTTCCGACGAGCCGCTGATCGAGGGGGTAGAGTCGAGCGAGGACGAGATCAGGGCCTTCTGCAAGGGCAAGATCGCTCACTACAAGATCCCGCGCTACATCAAGTTTGTCGATGAGTATCCGATGACGGTTAAGGGCAAGATCCAGAAGCTCAAGATGAGGGATGTCTCGATCGCTGAGCTCGGCCTCCAGGAGGACACCGGGATAGAGACGGCATGAACCGAAACCATGTTGTGTAAATCCCTGATTAAGAGCCTTGGATCGGGTTTAGGCTCACTGTTTTTCTGATCCCGGGCGGAACAAAACGGCAGACATTTTCGACCAGCATCTCGAATAGCTGTCGGCCGCGATTATTCAGGCGATATTCCATTTCAAGGACATATAGGGGCAGCAGACTGTCCTTTACTCCGTGAAATTTCTGCAGGCGTTCCACGATAAAGCGCTTCGCTCCGAAAGAATGGGCCAGATAATAGTGGAATCGCGAACGGCCCCGTCCGAAATCAGCCAGACCGTGATCTACGCCCTCGCAGATTAGGAGATCTTTCCTGATATCCCTATCGGTGCAGATTAGATGGCCGTGTTCGAGACGCTCTAGTATTCTGATTCGGCTGGCAGGCAATAGCTCGGAGACTTCGACTCCCCCGTTTTCCGTGGAGTAATAGACAGGGTCTTTTTTTCTGGTTCCTTGATATTGCAGGAATGAAATTCCGTGAAGGGTCGTGGATGCTATCGATTTGCGTATCGCTGTAACCGCTTTAAGAGTGGTTGGGTAACTGATCCCGGTCTCTTGGGATATTTTTGTCGCGGTCAGTTCCATCTCAAATAGCTTGATGATCCAGAGCCACGAAGAAGCGGGAATGTGAGTCTCGTTGAGCCACCTGCGGCTGTATATTGTAAAGCGATGGCCACAACCGCCGCACCTCTTTCGTTTTCCCTTATCTATCTCTAATATCTCGTCGTCCCCGCACTCCGGGCAGGCGTTTCCCCCAATTACCCTGCAGACGCTTTTAAGATATGTCAGTGCCTTCTTATCGGATCCAACGATATCCCTGAATTGCAGGATACCCATGGGCCCACTTACCTCCGAAAGAAGTTTATCGTTCAAGTGATTCGTCCATCCTATCCAACCTGATAAATCAATAGGATCACTTTTTAACTAGTTACTATTATTCTATGAGCAGTCAATAAAATTCTCAGCCAAAAGGTGATTATGAGGGATTAACCCTACTACATATACTGGTTAATAGATTAATATATAATCTGTTAGGGGATTATACCTAGAGTCGAACATATTGATTCTGTTTGTGCCAGGAATCGGTCCACTGTTGATTGTCTACGTACCACTTCGAACATTATCTTGTTAGATAAAACAGCAGGAGAGTTGTCGCAGTCTATGTTTAGATTATTTAACAGTTTATAACTGTGACGAATAAGCGCATTTAGGATACCCATTTCCTGTTTGCGCGGCATATAAAAGAAATGTCACAAGCATGGCCGTAACATCATATTATATTATATATTAGCGCCATTATGCCTTCCTGTAAATAAACTGGGAGCAAGCAAGAACAGAAAGAATATTATACAGGCTATTCCATATGGTAGATAGAAGTTACATATATATATAAAGAGTTTGGTGCAGAACGACTGCCAATGTAATTACAACCCACTAATGTGACAGGTTGGTTTTATAAACGATTTGGGAGCAGATTAAGAACATCATAACGTAAAATAAATAATACAGATAGATTGTATTTACATTGCATGCTATCTGGCACCCCGATTGCCAAAGGTTAATAATGTAAATGGAAATAATAGTATGTAAAAGAAAATGGACAAAATAATCTAAAAGAGAAATTACATAATACCGTAAGTGAGTGCTGCTTGAGTATGCGCTATATAAGGCGTGTCTCTGTATGGATCAAAGGAGATAAAAGTGAAAGTAGGACAGTATATGGATCTGGTGTCAGGGTTAAGCGACGTAATAGATAAAGAGGATATAAAGGTAGAAATCAAGGATCCAGGTTCCATGGACCGGTTAATAAGCGAAATGTGCCTTCAGCTCCTTGAAAACGCCAGGGAAATAGGGCGACTCTCAAGGGTTATAGAGAACGGGAGTACAACAATAAGGGATGATATTGTGATGAACAGGATGATCTCGGATGCCAAGGTGGTTCAGGGAAAGGCTGAAATGACGAAGAGAGAGAAGGATGTAGTCATGCAGCTGGTCGAGGGAAAAACCAATCGGCAAATATCCGGGGAGCTGGGAATCGACGAAAAAACGGTAAAGAATCATCTATGGAAGATCTATAAAAAACTGGGGGTCAACAATCGCACTCAGCTTCTGCACCGGCTTTACCATGAATAGAATCCTATAGTTTCGCGGCAAGGAATATACGTCTATTTTGCTGGAGAAAATAATGATTTGCAGTGACCTCGATAACGCCATGGATGAAAAGAGCGGCAGAAATGCTGAAAAACAGCATTGGAGGATCTGGTGCATGCTGACATTCGTGACGGTTACAAACGTCGCTGTCCTGATAACGGCTCAGATGCTCCTGTACAGCGGTCTTATCTCCGATATGTGGCCCTGGCAGAAAACACATATGAGTCTTATGGCGGTTCTTGCTGTCGCAAACGTCGGCTTCATCCTCTATCTGACCCTTCAGAAGAAGCAGATCATCTCTATGCAGAACAGGATGCAGATGATGGAGATAGAGAAAAATGAAAAGATCAGCAGAAACGCTGCCAGGCTCTATGCCCTCACAAACGTAAGCCGGAAGATGTGTTCGGAGACCGAACCGGAAAAGATCTTCAAGTATATCACTGACACATGTTCCGAGATCTTCAATTGCAGCAGGGCCTCTCTGATGCTTCTCGATACCGACAACAATGAACTCGTCGTCCGTGCAGTATCCCCGATGAGTGAGGACAGTTTCTCGGGAGTGAGACAGAAGGTCGGGAAGGGAATCGCGGGTTATGTCGCCGAAAACAGGAAATCTCTACTGCTCAGGCGGGATACGGACTGGACGAAACTGGAGGGACTCAAGGCGAATATCGATGGAACGATATCCGCAATGGTCGTTCCTATCGTCCTTCGGGATGAGCTTGTCGGCGTCGTGAACGTTGCAACGATACAAGAGGAAATCGAATACGACAAGGAAGACATCAGCGCATTGCAGGTATTTGCCGATAATGCCGGTGCTTTCATCAGGCATTCTGAGCAGGCCGAATGGATGAGAAAAACAATCGACCGGCTGAGGAAGTCTCCAAGAAAGCAAATCCCGGTCAGCGACCCATCGTGATGCCAAGCGCCTCTGCTGTTCTGACGAGCTGTCCCTCAGGATCGACTAGCTTGATGTTCTTAATGGCCGCTTTGATCTCCTTGCAGACGATCTTGTTCCCCTTCAGGCAGACCATATGGCCGTAATATCCCATCGCAATATGGTTGATCGCCTCTACGCCGAATCTTGTGGCGAGTATCCTGTCGTAAGTGGTCGGCGTGCCGCCGCGTTGCATGTGGCCGAGGACCGCCGTCCGGGTCTCGGCTCCCGTGCGCAACCCGATCTGCCCTGCGACCCAGTGGCCGATACCTCCCAGCCTTCCAGGGGACCCATCCGCGCCTGGTTCCTTTTCGTACATCTTGCCGCCATCAGCGGGGAAAGCGCCTTCCGCCACGACAACGATGCTGAAACGGCTGCCGGTCCTTTTCCGTTCCGACATGTGGTCGCATACCGTGCCGATGTCGAACGGGATCTCGGGGATCAGTATGACGTCAGCTCCGCCCGCGACTCCGGCCTCGAGAGCGATCCAGCCGCTGTCGCGGCCCATTACCTCGAGCACGAGGATCCTGTGGTGACTCTCCGCTGTTGTGTGAAGCCTGTCGAGCGCTTCGGTGGCGACCGAGACGGCGCTGTTGAAACCGAATGTCACCTCGGTGGCCTTGAGATC
>CAZCEX010000397.1:0-4618 GCA_964497785.1 uncultured Thermoanaerobaculia bacterium
AAATCAGGGCGGCACCAACCGCAGCGGCATGTTGTTGAACCGCGAAGACGCGAAGAACGCGAAGATAGGACATAAGACTCTTTAAATAAATCCTTTGCGCTCTTTGCGTCTTAGCGTTTCAAATGCCCTATATGGCCTCCTGATCGCCAATCACGATCAACCTGACTCAGGTGCACAGGCTTGATGCGGGCTAAAGAACCCCAGTCGCACTGTCGGCGAGTGTTTGTCGATCCGCCTCGTCCATCTGCAACGATCGTTCGAAGACCGTCCACGCGGAAACTGCGAGCCACAGGGGTGCAGCGATCTCGAGCACGATTCGATTGATCTCACGACGGCGAGCCGGTTCGTCCGGGTCGCCCGTGGCGGTGGCTATGGCCGCTCGGGCGGAGCGCAGAACCGGCGCCAGAGCCTCGATCGCCATCTGACCTCCATCCGCAAGGTCGCGCTGGAGCAAGCGGGCAGCGTTGGGTTCTGTAGATAGCTCGCGGTACAGCACGGCGACTCTACCGGTCAGGCTCGGGGGCTCCTCGTGGGACCAGGAGAGAGAGACAGCGGCGGCCAGCCGATCGACTGCCGCCCGCATGACAGCTCGGTAGAGCTGGCGTTTGCCACCGAAGTGATACGACACCGCGCCGGGATTGACTCGGGCAATGTTGCAGATGCTTCGTATATCGGCGCCCCGGAACCCACGTTCTGCGAAGAGGGAGGTTGCCGCATCGATAAGCCGCTCTCTCGTAGTTGGCTGAGGATCCATAGCCTCTCCCGTTCCAGGGCAGTCAGTGTCCGCCCGTGTTCTGCTGGTGGCTGTCATCCACAAAAAACAGATGGGGCGACCGGTGGCTATCGAGCGACGGGCCGTTGATGTCGATCCCGCCGCCACGGTTGGGTCGCTCTGGGAGGGTGTCGTCGGCGGCCTTCCTGATCCATCTGGCGTTGTCTCCCGCCGCGACCGCCTCGTCGACCTTCGCGGTTGATCTGTAAGCGTCGGCACCTTCGAGATCGATGAAGAGCCCGACCTGTGACGCCGATTGGCTGGCCCATATGAAGTGGTCTTCGTCGGTCACCTTGAAGTGGAGATCGACAGCCCCGAGCGACCTCGAGGGCTGACCGAAGGTGTAGGAGTCGGCGCCCCCACCGTCGACGAACAGTGCGATCGAACGGCGTTCAGCACACCCGAGGCCCGTGCCCGCGAGCCGGTAGCTGTCGTCTCCCGAACCATCCACCAGGACTCCGACAGCGAAGTCCCATCCATACCCGAGGCTCGCTCCGGCCTCGGCGTCGAGATGATGAACGTCGTCGCCGGCTTCGTCCAGGAGAAGACCGGCTCCAAAATGCAGTCCCGAGCCCTGGGAGAAGTAGACAGTCTGGTAAAGGTCGTCTCCGCCACCGTCGAGCAGCATTCCCGTGCCCAGCCAGTAACCAATACCCTGAGAGAAGTTGCCGGCGCTATAGACGTCGTTACCATTGGCATCGGCGAGCACGCCCAATCCCCCGGCCCACTGGTGGCCGTCGCTCAGGTCTCCACGCCTGCCGACGCCGGCGCCCTGACATGTGTTGGCAGCGACCCGGTCCTCCGAGTGGTAGTCCGCTCGGCCGGCACGATCGGCGGATGGCTCGGCAAAATAGCGGTCGTTCCCGGCGAGATCGACGAGCGCACCCGCTCCCCCTGGACCACCGAAACCCTGGCTTTCGCCCAGGGACTCATAGCGATCACTGCCATCAAGGTCGAGGAGGAGCCCGCCGCCGAAGAGAGCTGAACCCTGCGCCGCGGACTGGGCGATGTACTGATCGTGACCACCCAGGTCCCACAGGATTCCATAGCCGAGGAAGCCCCAACCCTGAGCCCCCTCCAATGACCTGTAAACGTCCTGGCCGGCATCGTCTACCAGCAAGCCCACGCCCCCCGCGCCAGCACCCTGGGCCGGTCCTGCCCCTTCCTGCCGGTACTCGTCGTTGCCTTCGAGGTCGATCAGAATCGAAATGGGGTTCTCGGGAAATCGGGCGCCGGCGACAGTCCCGAGGTAGGTCTCGTTGCCGCCAAGATCGATCACCAGCAGACAATCCTGTCGGCATCGCACGGTCTGATCCCCCGATCCAACGACGACGACGCGTCCGAGGGGAGTGGTTGCCTCCCAGCCAAGTTCGATGATCTCGGGGTTGGCCGCGTCGATAGATCGCAGGAGAGGCAGGGTCTCCTGGATCGCCCGGGCGAGCAACAGGGCGGCATATGCACGAGCGGTGTCGTCGCCTGCATTCGCGGCATCTTCGACTTCCGGCCACCAACGGTCGCCGCCGGCAATGTGAACGGTGAGGTCGCTCTGAGAGGTAGCGGCGGCCACTTGCTCCTGAGGGAGGTGGCGCCACGAGTTCGCGACCCACCATGCAGCCTCCAGAGAGGCCGCGAGCAGTCGGGCGACGGGCTGTCTGAGGTCAGTTGGAAGCGCCAGCTCCTCCGGCCCCTCAGCTGAATGGAGTTCGGTAAACCAGCCAGTGGCGGACAAGACCACAGTGCTGTCATCTTCGCGAGCGGTGGCAAGGAGGGCGGACAGGCTGCCCGGCGCCATCTCCGATTTTTCTGTCTGTGGCTTTATGCCTCTGAAGGCCGGCAGTCGAGGGTGAAGGATAAAGGCCGTGAGCACGCCGGCAAGCGTACCGGCCGGAAGGCCGTCATCGAGGGTCCGTGCCGCGACGCCGCTGAGGTTGCCACCGAGCCTCGCGAGCAGAGGGGGGTTTTCGAGCACAGCCTCGATGTGAGGGAGTCGGAAAGGAACAGCTTCCGGGGGGACATAACCGAGCCAGTCCAATTCGCCACCGATCTCGAGGCTTGAATCCGTCAGGCCCAGGCGAGGCAAGACATCGTTCAGGGTCGGTGCGGGGGCTGCGGGTTCTTCGCCGCCCGCCAGGGGACCGAGGCACAGGATCGTTACCATCAGGTGTCCAGCCATGCGGGGGATCATGGGCTCGCCTCGATGCGAAAATCGACCCACCGTGATCGCCGGAGGCTCTCCGGCGCGAGAATCCGGAACCGGAATGGGTTGTGACGGCTGAGATCGTTCCAGAACCCTTGTGGGAATGGGCCGAAGACCATCGGGGCCGAGTCGGCTCGGAAGACTCCGGTCACCCTGGTTGCTCCGGCGCCGACGGCGTACTCGACCCAATACACGTCGCCGTCGTCCTCCCAAGCGAGTGCGATCTGGCCCGCCGAATCTCGCCAGCCTACAGCTGCGCCCTGCTGGGGCCCGAGAACAGCGACCGCCTCCTCATACGACTCGACCGTCTCCAACTCCGGCGCTTTCGCCGCTGAAGACCGGGAGAGGATCATGAGCCTCTGGGCGGCCTGAAGGCCCTGCCAGGTCATGAGCTCGTATTGCAGCGCGCGGCCGTCTTCTTCGGTACAGTCGTCGGGCCCGAGAGTGAGCACATCGATTGCGGTTTCAGAGCTGGTCTCGCGGCGCGTCAGCAGGCAGGCACCGTCGGTCAGACCCTGGAGGCGCTCGGACCGTCGGCCTACCGGAGTCAGGTTGCCGCCCGCCGAGCTGTCGAAATAGGCGAAGGATCTCGAACCAACAACCGCTTCGGGCTCGAAGCGAAGAGCCATGCCGTCGGTCGGGCTCGGAACTGGCAGGTCGAGCAGGCTGCACAGGGTCGGTAGCAGGTCGACCTGCTGCACCATGGTGTCGGTGGTGATCCCGGAAGGAATGCCTGGCCCGGCAATGATGAGCGGGATGCGAAGGATCTCAGGGATGAATCGCGCTTCGATGGCCGTTGATGCGTGCCCGACCCAGCCGTGCTCGAGCAGCTCGTCGGCGTGGTCGGCGACAAAAATTACGATTGTCGTGTCCAGGACACCATTGTTTCTGAGGACCCGGATAATCCTGCCAACGGCTGCGTCCATCGTCTCGAGGTCGTGGTCGTACAGGCCCAGGATCTTCTCGCGGTCCCCGTCTTCGAAGGATACGCTGCCGATTGGAACCTCGCATTGCAGCTGGCTCTGTTCGAGGCCCGAGGAGCCCGGGACCGTGACAGTGGTGGCCTGGTAACCCGCGGCGCCGTAGGGCAGATGCGGCTCGACCAGGTGGATCCACGCCAGGAAGGGTTGATCGCAGTCGATCCACTGGTTGAACGCTGCTGCGGGGTGGGCGTGGCTCAGGCCCTTGTCAGGTTCCGGGAATCCCAGATTCCGAAAGTATGAAATACCGGAAAAAAACGAGAAGTTGCCGAGGCGGTATCCGTTCTCAGCCAGCAGGTTCGCAAGTGTGGGCAGGTCAAGGGGAGTGGTGTCGTCGCGGTGAACCACCCCGTGGGATGGGGGATAAAGCCCGGTGAAGACCGAAACCATCGACGGGGCAGTCCACGGGGCTGTGGCCCAGGCGTTGTGAAAAACCACCCCGCGCCTGGCCAACCGTTCGACGTGATTGGTCGTGGCTCTGGCATCGGAGCTGAATGGGCTCAGGCGATCCGGGCGCAGCGAGTCGACGCTGAGGATCAGGACATTGGGCCGGTTTTCCTCGACTGGAGGACTCGTGGGAGTCGAACATGCCACCGACAGGGCGAGCAGGAGGACTAGGAGGGTGTAGGGCATTGATGGGGGATGGGTTTCGGAGGGTCGTTTGACGTC
>CAZCEX010000398.1:0-4574 GCA_964497785.1 uncultured Thermoanaerobaculia bacterium
TGCACCCGGCACGCCCCGCCGGGCGGGCGTTCGTTGATCCTCCGATCGGCCTCGTGGTCGAAACGGAGAACGAAAAGGCGCCTTCGGCGGGACCCCGGGCATAGCATTGTGTGCCGCGCGACACGGCGGCGGAACGCGAATCAGCACAATGCCTATGCCGGGCAATCCACGGGGAGCGCGATGGGAGAAGACCCCGTTGCGGTCATGAGGCGGTAGCGCCGAGGAGCGGCAGCAGAGCCGGCCGTCGCGGGCCGAAACGGTAGGCGAAGCCTGCTGCGGGCACTTCATCCGCGTGACGTTCCGGAGCACCACAATAGCTTCCGCCACATCAACCCGAATTGCGTCGCTCCGTCACCATGCGCTGCAACTGATCGACCATGTCGCGATCGGCGCGGATGCCGTTGACCTGGTTGATCTGGACGAGCGTCGTCGGGCTGGTGAAGTTGACCTCGGTGAGGTGCTCGCCGATGAAGTCCAGCCCGAGAAGGTGCAAGCCAAGGGGGTTGAGATCGGCGGCGACGTCGCGGCAACATGCGAGCTGGTGCGCTGTCGGTTCGAGGCTTTCGGCGGTTGCTCCTTGATGCAGGTTGGCAAGCCGGGATCCTTCGGCCGGGACCCGCAGGACCGAACCGAGCACCCGATCCCCGAGGGTCAGAATACGCAGATCACCGCTTGATTCGATGGCCGGCAGGTAGGGCTGCACGATGACCTCGGGCGCCCACTCCTGCCAGAAGGAGCGCAGCTGATCGACCGGTGTCTCTGCCGATACGAAGGTTACCCCGATACCGCAGTAGGTGTTCATCGGTTTGCACACGACCTCGCCGTCCTGCGAGCGAACCGCGTCCACCAACTCGTCGAAGCTCCGGCCGACGACGGTCGGCGCGGCATACTGGGGATAGCGGAGGACGATGCTGTGCTCGCTCAGATCGTAGGTCGCCGGAGGCCGGTTGATCTGAAGCACGTTTTCTGGAACATCAATGAAATGACGATGGTGAGCAACGAAGACGTCGTCCACCGGCGGGTCCTTGCGCTGCAGGATGACATCGTACTCGCCCGCTGCGGCGGTTCGTGGTTCACCGAGCTCCCAAAAGGGATCGCGCCTTGCATCCGCGGAGAAGATCTGGCGCACGGGCAGGGTCTCGAGATACTGGCTGGTGGGCAACGAGGCGTCGTGGCTGAGCAGGTCGAGGTAGTCGACCTCGAACCTTCGACTCAGGAGCTCGCGGCTCACGCACACACCAAGATCGAAGACCGGGTTCAACGTCGTTACAGGGTCGGCGACGATCAAGTATCGCGTATTCATCAGCCCTCCTCGACACACAACAGCTTCGACCTCAACATGATTCTCTCTTTGAAACGATTGACTCGGACCGAGAGTTTTCCGAGGATAAAGGCATGATAACCGTCACTCCCGTTCCCGTCTTCAACGACAACTACGTCTGGATCCTCCACCCGTCGATCGGTGGTGCTGCGATAGCGGTCGACCCTGGCGACGCCGCGCCCGTCCGTCGCTACCTCGAGGCTCACGATCTTCAGCTCGGGGCCATCCTCGTGACCCACCACCACGGCGACCACGTGGGAGGGGTCGAGGACCTCGCCGCACACTTTTGCTGCGCCGTCTACGGGCCTGCCACGGAAGATATCGACGGTTTGGACCATCCCGTCGTCGGCGGAGATCATATTGGTCTGGACGGAGTCGATCTCGAGGTCCTCGACGTACCCGGCCACACACGCGGCCACGTGGCGTACTTCGGCGGCGGTTTGCTCTTGTGCGGAGATACCCTGTTCTCCGGCGGCTGTGGGCGAATTTTCGAGGGCACCCCCACGATCATGCACTCTTCGTTATCCACCCTCGCTCAACTCCCCCCTGCGACCCTCGTTTACTGCGCCCACGAGTACACCGCCGCCAATCTTCGTTTTGCGCTCGAGGTCGAGCCCGCCAATACCGATCTGCTCGAACGGCTCACGGCGACCGATCATGTCCTGGCTTCCGGGAGGCCGACCGTGCCCTCTACCCTCGAGCTCGAGCTCGATACCAACCCCTTCCTGCGCTGCGACCACCCCGACGTCGTCAACGCCGCCAGCCAGCACGCCGGCCGCCTCCTGCAACCCGGCGTCGAGACCTTCGCCGAGATCCGGCGGTGGAAAGACGGGTTTCGTGGGTAGAGACTCGGTTACAATTCCGACCCATGGCGCGTTCGCGAAGCAATCTCCGTCTCGTCCTCCTCCAGGTCCGCGACCACCACGAGAGCCTGATGCAGGAGCGCCGCGCCTTTGTCGAACACTGCCGGGTCGACATTGACCGCTTCGACTTCATCAACCTCGTCGAGCACCCTCAAATCACGTACCAGGACATCGACGGCGCCCACGCCGTATTGATCGGCGGCGCCGGCGGCTACTCCACCACCGAGGAGCACCCGTTCAGCCCGTGGGTGCGCGACGTCTTCGCGCGCCTGATCGACGAAGATCGGCCGATCTTCGGTTCCTGTTGGGGACACCAGTTCATGGCGTTGGCGGCCGGCGGCGAGGTCATCGTCGACCGCGACAGGAGCGAGATCGGCTCGTTCGAGATCACTCTCACACCGGATGGCATGGCCGATCCTCTGTTCGACGGCTTTCCCTCCACCTTTTTCGTGCAGCTCGGTCACAAGGACCGGGTCAGCGGACTTCCCCAAGGATGGCGCGAGCTCGCCGCATCGGCCCGGTGCCCTCATCAGGTCATCCGTCTCGAGGACAAGCCGGTGTACGGCACCCAGTTCCACTCCGAACTGAATGAACAGCGCCTCCATGAACGGCTGCAGGTCTACATGCAGGAGTACGTCCCGGACCCGGAAGAGTATCGACGCTTACTCACTCGTCTGCGCCCCTCCCTTGAGGCCGACCGGATCCTCGACCGTTTTCTTTCCCTTTTTGCCGAGCGAAACTGAGGATCACCCATGAAAAACAAACCGACCATTCGCCTCTTCAGCTGGAATGTGAACGGGCTCAGAGCCTGCCACCGCAAAGGCTTCCTCGACTGGCTGCGGGATGCCGACCCGGACATTATCGGGCTGCAGGAGGTGAGAGCCCTTCCGGAGCAGCTCGACGACGAGGTACGCGAACCCGAAGGCTACAACACCTGGATATTCCCCGCAGAGCGCAAGGGCTACTCCGGGGTCGGCCTCTACTCGAAGACCGAGCCGAAGTCCGTCGTCAAAGGCGGTCTCGAAGAGCGCTTCGACATGCAGGGCCGGCTCATCGTCGCCGACTACGGGGATTTCCTTTTCTACACCGGCTACTTCCCCAACGGCGGGCAAGACCTGTCTCGGGTACCGTACAAGCTCGATTTCTCCGAGGCGGTACTGCAGCATGCCGAGGCCCAACGGCGCGAAGGACGATCGATCATCATCTGCGGCGACGTCAATACGGCCCACGAAGAAATCGACCTCGCCAACCCCAAGACCAACCACAAGAACACCGGCTTCTTGCCGGAAGAACGCGCCTGGGTCAGCCGTTTCCTCGAGCACGGTTATCTCGACGTTTTCCGTCAGCGGCACGAGGGAGAAAACGGCCACTACACCTGGTGGTCCAATCGTCCCGGCGTGCGTCAGCGGAACGTCGGCTGGCGCATCGACTACTTCTTCGTCTCTCCAGACCTCGAGGATCGGGTGATCGACGCCCGCATTCACGCCGGCGTCATGGGCTCCGACCACTGTCCGATCGAGCTGGTGCTGAAGACATCTTGATCTCTGCCGACGCGCTGCGTTCCACCCTCATCAACCTCGACGGGCGAGGCTATCGGGCCTACAAAGACCTGCAGGGGCAGTCGATCGCTTACGAGCGTTTCGAGCTCAGGGTTGACCACGTCCAGGGCGACCCCTTCGCCGCACCGTCTCGCCTGCGTGCCGTCATTCCTCTCACAGAGACCGGTCTTCCCGATTCGGCCCTAGCTTCATCTGCTCGCCGCCGCGCCTGCCGCGACTTCCTTGCGCGAATGTTCCGGGCTGCCGCCGCAGACGAATCCGACCTTTCGATCGACGCCGGCGGTCAGACTGTGCTCGACCGCACGGCATGCCTGCTGGGCGCCAACAGCTTGGAATTGCGTTTTCGGGCCGAGCTTCCGGGTCGCGGACGGCGCATCCTCGGCCGCCGCGCCGCCGAGTTGTTGTGTGCGACCCTGGTACAAATCATCGACCACACGGTTGGTCGACACCACCTCGACCTCGACCACCTCGAGCAGCACTGCGCAACGGTCGAAGACCAAGTTGCACTTCGATCTCAACTCGCCGATAACGGACTCGTCGCCTTCGTCGCCGACGGCTCGGTCTTGCCTCGGGTCTCCGGCATCGACGACCGTCCGGCGCGCGACGCCGTCGCCATCAGCGCCCCGGACAGCCTCAGGGTAACCCTCCAGGCACCAAACCACGGCCCGATCACGGGCCTCGGAATCCGCCGCGGCATCACCCTCATCGTCGGCGGCGGTTTTCACGGCAAGAGCACGCTTCTCAAGGCTATCGAGACGGGCATCAACGACCACAGGCCCGGCGACGGCCGTCACCTCGTCGTCAGCGACCCGACGGCCGTCAAGATCCGCG
>CAZCEX010000399.1:0-4571 GCA_964497785.1 uncultured Thermoanaerobaculia bacterium
GAAATCCATCCACCCTCTATTCGGTACACCCTCCTAGTGCCTCCAGCTCGTCAGATCCGCACCCTCCGGGGCAGAAGCCTCGATTCGTTTCAGGATGCGCTCGAGGTACATAGTGTTGTATCGCAGTCTGGAGATGTGGTTTCCGTTGAGGTGGTCGCCGTTCCAGCAGTGCTCGGCCCGGTCGCCGTAGTCGATTTCGCCGCCGTAGTGGGGATCGGTCGTCGACTCGAGAAAATCCTCCATCAAATACACGGCGTTGTTGAGGTAGAAGTTGTCCATGTCGCCGGTGAAGATGTGGATTTTGCCCTTGAGCTTGGGGCCGAGAATCGGCCAGTCGCGTTCGAGGATGAACCGGAGGTCGTAGTTGCAACGCCAGTATTCGGCCACCTCCGGGTCGATGATGCCGGTCTGCCGGTCCCACAGCCTTTTCGGATAGCCATCTGCGCCGACCGGGGAGTAGACAGCCTCCCAGATGTCGAGCTGCTGTCCCGACCGGTTGTTGGTTCCGAGCACGAACTCCATCAGCGAGTCGTCGCGGATGGTGGAGTGGATTGCACCGAGCCAGTCACGGAAGCTGGGCCTTTCGATGCGACGGAAGGGCCCTTCGTAGTAGAAGGCGTTCTTGTCTTCGTAGATGTTCACTGACATATAGGCGCGGAAATCGATGGGGTCAGGGCAGGCGGCGAACGCGCCGTTGAACTCGTCTGGGTAAAAGACCTGTGCCGCCAGTGCCTCCCAGCCCCCGGTCGACCCGCCGTAGAGGAAACGCGCCCAACCCTCGCCGAGACCGCGAAAAAGACTTTCGATATACGGGATCAACTCGTGGGTGATGGCGTCGCCGTAAGGACCCAGGTTGTTGGAGTTCACCGCGTACGAGTCGTCGTAGTAGGGGTTGGCGTGCTGGATCTCGAGAACCAGAAAGCGGGGGAAGTCAGGGCCGATCCACTGCTGGTAGAAGTCGTAGGCCTCCTGCTGCTGGACCCGGTTGTAGCACTCGAGCCTGAAACGCTGCGAGTATTCGCACTCGAGGTCGGGATCGGACGGCTCGGTGCGAAAAGAGCTGATGTTCGAAGGGAAGTGGCCGTGGAAAATCATCAACGGGTAGTGGGCGTCCGGATTTTCTTCATAGCCGTGCGGCAGGAGGACGTGCGCGCCAAGGAACATCGGCCGGCCCCAGAACTCGGTCAGGAGCTTGCTTTGAATTCGCACGTGCTTGACGTACTCGGTATCGACGGGTGGGTCGATGGGGGGGATGATCTGGTCGAGGACAACCGAGACCACCGTGTCGCCTACGGGATCGACGGTAATGGGCCGCGGTTGGCTGAAGAAGTTGCCCGGCGCCCGGTTCCAATGCTGGCCCTCGCCCCGGTCCATGGGCAGCTTGACGGTGTGGCCGTCACTTCTGTGAAGGGTCTCGTACCGGTGGAGCACCGCCTGGACGAAGTAGTCCCCCGGTGGCAGGTCGCTGAGGCGTGCCATTGGGTAGCCGGAAGCGCTGTCGTCGATGAGAACCGAGGACCCCGGAGACGCGCCGTCGAGGTCGACGCCGAATACCTGGATCGCCTGCACGCCTGCCCGAACCTGGAAGCGCGGCTCTCGATCGTCCGAGGTGGAAAGCAGCAGGAGGAGGCGGCCGTCGACGACCCCGGTCTCGATGCCTTCCGGCAGGGATACCTGGAACTCCATCGCCCCGGAAACGGAGACAATTGCCAAAATGACTGTCGTTATAGTAGTTATCGTCTGAGTCGAAGAATGACGCATTGATTCCTCCGGGGTCGTGGTGACGACGGGCACGGGTCCATGGCCACTGTATCGGATCCTTGACTCCTGGGTGCTGGCTGAGAATGCCGATGCCTCCTGGAAAACGCGAAACGGTTTTAAACACTTGGGTTATTTTTAGAATTTTTCTGTGATTCGCCGAAAAATTTGCCGGATCCCATGGTAGGTTGGCAGCGTCGAATTTGGGGGGTAGCATGCGACGAATCGTTCTCCTTTGTGGACTGGTTTTTCTTTTGCAGCCGTTCGCAGCACTCTCGCAGACCGCACCGGCCGACGCGGTGCCAGGGTTGGAGGAAACCCTGCGGGCAGAGGATGCTCTTTTTGCCAGAGATTCTTTTCGCATCGACAGCGTCGTCTGCCCCTTCAAGGGAGTGATCGAGTACGAGCCGGGGGAGATCGAGTGCGGCCTCATGCAGGTTCCCGAAAATCGTGAGAAGCCGGACTCACGCTTCATCGAGCTGCACTTCGTGAAGTTGAAATCCACCTGGGACGATGACGATCAGGAGGAGGAAGGAGAAGAGGACGACTCGGGACTGGCGCTGGGCAGGCGCGAAGATCCGGTCGTTTACCTCACCGGCGGGCCTGGGGCTCAGGTGACCTACTACGTCAAGAGGCTCAAGGATCATGGGATCCTGAAGCACCGCGATCTCTACATTCTCGAGCAACGTGGCATCGGTTTCTCTGACGACTTCTGCCCCTTCTTCAATACCCGCAAGCCTGAGGTCGGCAACGTCGGTTCTTTCGAGGAAAAGCTGCAGGCCGGGCTCACCGCTGCGATCGACTGCGCGGCTAACGCTGCGGCAGAAGGTGTTGACCTGAGCGGTTACCACAGCTTCGAGAATGCGCGCGACGTCAAGGCCCTGAGGGTCGCCCTCGGATTCGAGCAGTGGAACGTATGGGGCATCTCTTACGGATCGATTCTCGGGCAGGCGTACATCAAGGTGGATCCCGAGGGCATCCGGGCCATCGCTCTCGACGCCATCGTGCCGTTGGATGTGCGCGGCAACCCATGGGCATGGCGGTCGGTGCAGTGGTACGACAGGGACCTGCAGAAGCTCGACGCCTTGTGCCAGGCCCAACCCGACTGTGCCAAGCACTACCCGGATCTCGGTAAGCGTCTCCGCCGGGCCACTGCGTCGGTCAAGGACAACCCGATCGTCGTCGAGGTCAAGGACGTCGAGACCTACCCGACCGGGAAGGCCTACATCTTCACGGATGTCGTCGCTTTCTTGCCCTTTGCATTCCTCTACGAGCAGTCGAACTACCCGGGCCTTCCGGGTCTGATCGACGCCTGGGTCGATGCAGTGGAGCGCCGAGACGAAGATGTCTTCAAGGCCATTGCTATGGTCAGCGGTTCCTTTTTCGACGGCAGCCAGGGTATGGCCAATGCGATCTTGTGCGGGGACGGGGACGCCGAGGTCCAGGCCATCGCCGGCAAAGAGGACATCGAGGCATTTCCTATTCTCGGTGCGGCGATTGGCTCCGCAGCATCGTACGAAAGGCGCGCCGAGATGTGCTGGGAGCACGGTATGGCCCCTCGCGACGCCGCCGAGTACCTGCCGGTTCAGACCGACCTCCCGGCCCTGCTGATCGAGGGCGAGATGGACCCCATCACACCGCCCCCTCTCGCCAAGGCCATTCTTCCCGGTTTCTCCAACGGAACCTATGTGGAGTTTCCGTACGCGGGGCATGGCCCTTCGCGCTCGGTGGAGTGCGCAGGCGACATGCTCAACGCGTTTTACGACGATCCCACTGCAGAGCCCGATCTGAGCTGCGTCGGAGAGATGGAAGCCCCGGACTTCTATGTGCCCCTGTTCACCACCTCCTTCGGACCGCGTGCGATGGTCAAGGCCCTGGAGGACAAGAAGAGCCTGGTCGGTCCAGGAGTCTGGGGCGGCGCGAGCATCGTGATCCCTCTGGTGGCCTTCCTGGTCCTCTCGATCGCCCCAATCGGCCGCCGTATCGACAGACGCAGTGCTGCGCGAGCCCCCTGGATCCGTTCGATGGCCTGGTTGGCTGGGTTGTTGGTCGTTGTATCCGCCACTATCATCGGCAGTGCCATCGGTGTGACCTTCAAGTCGTTCGAAGCTTTGCTCATGTTTGGGCTGGTCCCGTGGGCGCGGTTCGGCGCCATCGCCGGTTTTCTCGCCGGTATCGCTGGTGTACTCACGGTGGTCCAGGTCATACGCTGTCGGGCGCGATACGAGCTCCCCATCGGCACCTTTTTGGGCTTGCTCACCACCGGTCTTGCTGCCGTCAGCTTCGCGGCCTTCTTGATCTATTGGGACCTGATTTTTTGACTCATTTCTCTGCTTCTGGTTCCGGGGCGTTTTCCAGGGTGGCGCCCGTGATGCGCTCCTCCTGGCCGTTCTCTACGAGGGTGATTTCGATGTGACAGTTGGCGGTCACCGTGGCTCCAGATTCCAGCTTCACGGTGTAGACATTGATCGCTGACGTTTCGCCCGCGAATACCCGCACGTACGGGTCGAAACCCGCTACCTTCTCTTCGGGGAGTTCCTTGCGGATCTGGGATGTGATGGCCGCGTGGCACAACTGTTGGCGATGAGCACCGTCGGTGGCAAGCCGGCCGCCACCCTCCCTGGGTGAGTCCGAGGTCGCGGCGCCGCCAGTGTCGCCCGCGTTGCTGAACTCGCCGACATCCTTTTGTGTAATGACGATTGGTTGAGACCGTTCGGCGTCCAGGTGGGGGGTCAGCTCGGCCGGCAGTTCGGCCATGGTTATCCCGGTGGCGCGGAGATCGTAGAGGATACTCAGTGGGGTGACGTACTTCT
>CAZCEX010000400.1:0-4567 GCA_964497785.1 uncultured Thermoanaerobaculia bacterium
GGGTCGACAAGGCCGACATCCGCACCGTCATCCACACCGCCCTGCCGGGCACCGTCGAGGCCTACTTTCAGGAGATCGGCCGCGCCGGCCGCGACGGAGAGTTGGCGCGCGCAATGCTCCTGTGGTCGTGGGCCGACCGCCGCACCCACGAGCACTTCCACGGCCGCGACTACCCGGAGACTCAGGTCCTTGAGAGAGTTTTCCAGGCGCTCGGCCCACAGCCGGTGCCGCGCAACGAGCTCGGCGCGAAACTCGGCATCGTGCCCGATGTACTCGTCGCAGCCCTCAACCAGCTGTGGATCCACGGCGGCGCTACCGTAGACCCCGAGGAGAATGCCACCCGAAGCGCCGAGTCCTGGCGCCAGACCTACCCGGCCCAGCGCGAACACCGGCTCGCCCAGCTCGAACAGATGTGCCGTTTTGCCTCCGGCCGCGGCTGCCGCATGACCGCGCTCGTCGGCCACTTCGGCGACCGCGACGACAGCGGCGCCGACTGCGGCATCTGCGACCACTGCGCCTCCAACGACTGCCTTCTGAGGCGCTTCTGCGACCCGACGCCGCGGGAGGCCGAGGTGCTGGTGGCGATCGTCGACCTCCTAAAAACCCACTCCGGCCGCACAACCGGACAGATATTCAAGGAGGCGGCCGCGCCCCAAGGCATCGCCCGCAAAGACTTCGAACGCCTGCTCGACGCCCTCGTGCGCGAGGACCTCGTCGAAACCTGGTCGGATTCCTTCATGAAGGACGGGCGCGAGATCCGCTTCGTGCGTGCCGGCCTGACCAAGAAGGCCCGCCTCGCCGGCAGGGTCGACCCCACCGACGTGCAGCTCGTCGCCGAGGTGCGTTCAAAGGCCGGTACGAAGTCTCAAACGCGCAAGAAGAAGGCAGCTCCACAACCGAAGATGGATCTCGTGCTCACCACCGAGCAGGAACTTTCTATCCGCGCCCTCAGGGCCTGGCGCCTCGCCGAGGCCCGGCGCCGGCGTGTGCCCGCCTTCCGCATCATGGGCGATCGAACACTCGAGGCCCTCGTGCGCGCCCGACCCGCCGACCTCGACGAGCTGCTCGACGTGCACGGCATCGGCCCGACCATTGCCCGCAAGTACGGCAAGAAATTGCTGGGGGTGTTGGCAGGTTCAGGCTCGGAGTGAAAATTGAGGCCCGGCTGTAAGTGAGGCGCCTCCATTGGTTTGACATCTCGGCCCACCAACCACAGAATACCGGCCATGAAAACATCCAAAAACCTGGTTGTCAGCTCTTTGGTTCACGGTCGTTTGCTGGTAACGATATCGGCTGTCCTTGCCTTTGCGGCCTGTAGTCCACCTCCTCCCGGCCCCGACGTCGTCGCTACCTTCCGAAACGGATCGATCACCACCGCCGACATCGAAGCTCGGGTGCTCGCCCTGCCCCAGAACCAGAAGCGACCGGAGGACGGCGATTTCAGGAGCTGGTTCGGCGAGATCGCCAAGACCGCCGCGATCGAGCAGATCCTGCTCGCCGACGTCGAGGCCGGCGGCTTCGGCACTGACCCCGACTTCGAAACCGTCTGGCGCCAGCAGCGCAAACAGGTCCTCGGGGCCGGCTACGTGCAGACCCGGTTGCCGGCGCCCCCAGCGCCGGAGGAGGAAGCCCTCCGGCAATACTACGACGAGCACGAAGAAGAGTTCGGCAGCCAGGATTTTCGCCAGGCGCGCCACATTTTCCGCCAACACCGCGAAGGCGCCGACGCGATGCAGGAGATCGAGGATCTGCGGCGAAGAGCGATCGCCGGCGAGTCTTTTGTAAAGCTCGCGCGCGAGCACTCACACTCGGAGTCCCGCCATCGCGACGGTGACCTCGGTTTCGTACGACCCGGGCAGCTCAGCCCGGCAGTGGATCGGGTGATCTTCTCACTCGAACCTCGCACCCCTTCGGCGCCGGTGAACACCGCCGAGGGCGTGCACCTCTTCTGGGTGGAGACAACGAGCGAGGGTCGTCGGCCGAGCTACGAGGAGGTGCGGGGCCAGATCGCGCAGATCCTCACCGCACAACGACGCCAGGAGGCGATCGACGAGCTCGGGCTCGATGCCGATCTGCCTGAGGACAGCTACGTGCCCAGCCTGGAGGAGCTACAGGACCTGCTCGGCGGCAACAACGGGGCGGTTGTCGTGCTTCGTGTCGGCGATTCCGAGGTCACCGCTGCCCAGCTCATGCAACAGCTCGCCTCCACAACCCAGGGGCGGACGCCGACACTGGCCGGCGCCGAGGAGATGCTCCAGGCCTACAAGAACAGCGAACTGCTCTCCCTGCGCGCTGAGCGCGAGGGTATTGCGTCCGAGCCGGCGGTGGCCCAACAACTCGAGCAACTCGAAAAAAGTGCACTGGTCAACTTTGCCTCGCAGCGCCGATTTCAGGCCTACCTCGATGATCACACAGAGGACCTGCAGAGCTTCTATGAGGCCAACCAATCACGCTACGGCGAGCCCTTGCGACTGCGGCTCGAGCACCTGCAGACGCCGATCACTGCCGATGCCGACAAAGAGATGGTGATGCTCGAAGAGCAGCGCGACCGCCTCAACCGCGGTGAGCTGACGCTCGCGGAGGTCGCGGAGCAGGTCGGTGGCAGAGTCGAAATCCTCGACTGGCAAAGCATGCCCCAGATCGCCGCTACAAACCCCCAGCTCGCCAACATGGCGCCGCTGCTCGCGGCAGGCCAGCATTCGCCGCCCTACCGCACCATCGACGCCATTGAGATGGTCCGCGTCGTCGAGCGCGAGGAACCGCGAATGCGCCCACTGGCCGAAGTCGAGGACGCCGTACGCCGAGACTACGTCGCCGGCCACGGTCAGGAAACGTGGCGAACTCTCATCGATGAGATGCTCGAGGAGAACCGCTTCATGCTCAATCCCGCCGGGCTCGATGCCCTGGACCCTGCCCACCAGGCACCCGAGAGCTGATCAACTGTAAAAAAAGCAACGGAGAGGCACTGGATGCCCGCCTTCCGCATCATGGGCGACCGCACCCTCGAGGCCCTCGTACGTGCCCGCCCATCCGACCTCGACGAGCTGCTCAACGTGCACGGCATCGGCCCCACCATCGCCCGCAAGTACGGAAAAAAACTGCTGGAGGTGCTGGCGGGCTTGGGTGGGGGTTAGCGGATAGCTTGGGCGGCGGCAGGGCAGTAGGCAATGAGAAATATGAGCCGGGATTGCCACCACTGCCGATCTCAGAAGCCGACCCTATCGAGGCGATCTCGGCTCAGATTTCTACAGCTCGTCCGCCCGTGTGGAGATCGGTCCCCGGTAGTTGTACTTGAGGCGAACCTGGCCGACCTCGCGGCCGAATCCCTTGTAGGTTTCTTTGACCCGGGTGAGGGCATTGGAACGCCAGTCGACGTAGGGGTTGTCGATCTGCACCGGGTCGAGGCAGCCGGCGAGGGCGACCTTGGAGGAGGCGCAGAAGCGGCTCATGAGGGTCTTGGCAAGGTGGCGATCACCGTTTTGCAGCTCGTCGACAAGCACGATGGAACGCTCGATGTCGAGACCGCGCAGCATCGATGTCGAGAGCATGGTCAGACGGTCTGAATCCTGGAGCTCGTCCACGAAGTCGTGATCGTTCGAGAAGGCCAAGGAACGGATAGCCTGAAAGAAGGGCTCGAGCCACGGGCTCAGCTTGCTCTCGAAATCCCCAGGAAGAAAACCGAGCTCGTACTGACTCGACGCATGCTCGGGGCGCAAGAGCAGGAGGCCGTTGTCGTAGCCGTAGTCCGGGTACAGCGGCTCCGACTGGGGCGACACCCGAACCTTGGCGGGCTGGCCGACGAGCATGTAGAGGGCGGCAGCTACCATGATCCGGGTCTTGCCCGACCCCGCCGGCCCGTCGATGACGACGAGCTGGACCTCGGGGTCGAGCAGGAAATCCATCGCCAGCACCTGGTAGGGGTCACGCGGACAGAAACCGAGAATCGGCCGCGGCCGATAGATCTCGCGCTTACGATCCCAGAACTGGCCGTACCGAAGGTCCATCAGGCGCCGCTGCCCAGGTTCGGCGCGGGTCACGATGAGCGTATCTTCGTAGCGGAGGATGACGCCGAGGTTGCAGGGGACGTCTTTGTCGACGAGGGTCGGCACGGCGTCGAAATCGAGCCACCTTTCACCGGGAGCGGCGCTACCGGCAAAAAGGGCGAGAATTTCTTCGTCCACCTCGTGGGTCTCGACGCCGCGATAGACCTGGTCGACCCGATCCAGGTTGACCTTGCCGTAGCGCAGATTCTCTGCCTGAAGGTCGACCGCATCACACTTGAGAAGAAGGTTGGAGTCCTCTGAGATGACGACAACCTCGCCGACCTCCGACAAGCCCTCGGCCACCTTGCCGGCAAGTCGACGAGCCCCGGCGAGAATCACGTTGTCTCCAGTGTCGCAGTCGTACGGGGCCAAACGGTCGCCGTCCGGCTCCCAGGCCAGGAGACCGCCGGACGGCGTCGAGCTGAAGTCCGCCGCCGGCGCCTCGCCGCTGAGCAGGCGGTCAATGCCGCGGTGAAAATGTCCTTCCTTGCGCAGATCGAGCAGCTTGCGCATGACCTGTCGGG
>CAZCEX010000401.1:0-4552 GCA_964497785.1 uncultured Thermoanaerobaculia bacterium
CCCATTTTTTGGCGTATTTTTGGCCCATACCACCAGTATGAACCTGCAAATCCGCTCCAAAATGGTCTCAAACGACCCACCGAAATCCATCCACCCTCTATGCACTACACCCTCCTAGTACATTGTATCGCCGCCCGTAATCCTCTCGCGCCTTATGCAATACGGGCTCCCACGCTTTGGGATACAATGCTGCTCCATGCTTTCTCGTCAGGGTCTGCACCTCGCCGCGCTCGGGGCCGTGAGCCTTCTCCCCGGGATGAGCCAGCGGTTTCACCGCCCAACGGGCGGGACGGACTCGGCCAGATACTGCTACTCGGTGTGGCTGCGGCACCTCGTCGTGGCGGCTCGCTACGGGTTGGCGGAGGTTCCGTCGGATGTCGCGGAGCTCGGCCCTGGCGATTCTCTCGGGATCGGTCTCGCTGCGTTGCTCAGCGGGGCGGAACGGTATACAGCCCTCGATGCCATAGCGCATGCGAGTCTGAGTCGAAATGTGCGGGTTTTCGACGAGCTCGTCGAGCTGTTTCAGAACCGGGCGCCAATCCCCGGGGCGGACGAGTTTCCGGCGATCGAGCCCGTGCTCGACAGCTGGGCATTCCCGCATGACACCCTGCCGGGCGAACGCCTCGAAGCATCGTTGGCCCCGGGCCGCCTGCAGAGGCTCAGAGAAGCTATCGAGGGCCCCGATCCGACACGCGGGTCGGTCCGTTATTTCGCACCGTGGGATGACGAGTCGGTGATCAGGCCGGGCTCGGTCGACTTGATCTTCAGCCAGGCCGTGCTCGAGCATGTCGCCGACTTGGCACCAACCTATGCGGCCCTTCATGCCTGGCTTCGCCCAGGTGGTCTGATGACATGTCAGGTCGACTTCAAGTGTCACGGGACGGCGCCGACCTGGGACGGTCACTGGAGCTACGGGCCCCTCATGTGGCGCCTCATTCGCGGTGCCAAACCCTTCCTACTCAACCGGGAGCCGCTGTCGACTCACCGAAGCCTGCTTTCGGAGTCGGGGTTCGACATCCGATGTCAGATCAGGGCAGAGCAGGAGCCCAGCCTGCCGGCGGCAAAGCTCGCCCGCCGCTTTCGCCGACTGACGGATGAGGACCGAAGAACGACGGGAGTTTTCTTCGTCACAGCTTCCACAGCCACGAGTGGCCCACGGTGAGCATCAGTCGCGCGACCGGGATCCAGTGGTTCGAGCTCGAGCGGGCGGCGCCGATCTCGAAGGTGGCGCCAATGGCCCCGATGCCGGACTCGATGCCGACGGAGAGACCATCGTGCTTGCCGTGTGAATCGGAGTCCCATCTGCGGTAACGGAGGAACGCCCCGGAAAAACCCCTCTGGGGAACTCGTGCCGGCGCAGCTCGCACACCACCCCAACCGATCGTGAGATTGGGACCTTTCACCGAGGGCCCGTACTCGTAGCCCGCCCCCAGGTACAGACTGTAGCTTCGGGGACGGTTGAGCGACACCGAGCACTGGAACAGACCTGCGATGCCGTTGGGTAAACCGATGGCCGCGCCGAGCCGCGGGTAGAGGCCGAGACGAAATCGCCGGTCCGTTTCTTCGTCCTCACGGGCCACGGGGTGGTCTTCGTGCCAGGCGTGCAGGTCGATGAGTTCCTGGGCGGGCGCTTCACAGGCAATCACCAACAGACACGTCGCGAGGAGGAAGGTTCGCATAGAAATCAGTAGACGGGTCCGTAGGACTCGACCGAACCGGTGAATGCATCCAACTCCTGCTGCATTGCTTTGCGTTCCTGTTCACCGACGAATTCCGCCGGATGGGGGAGGCCGAGCTCGCTCCCGTCGGCGCAATGCATGGTGAATGGTTCGGCGCCGATGAGCAGGTCCACTCGCGACTCGATCTCCGATGCGAGTGCGGGGTCGACGGCCAGGATTCCGGCTTCGGTGTTGTACCAGGTCGAGCGAACGTTGAAGTTCGAGGCGGTGACGATGGCGAATCGGCCGTCGACCTGGAGCATCTTGGCGTGCAGATTGGAGTAGGGCTCGTGCTTCGGGTCGCAGGCCTCGATGGCCTCAGGTTCCGGGGTGCCGTTGGCGCCGGTCCAGCCCCAGACCTGCACACCTGCTTCTGAAAGCTCGAGGATTGAAGGCAACAAGGTGCGCCAGAAGGCGCCGGTACGCAGTGCCCTTTCTTCGGAGTTCGTCACCAGGCGAACCTCGACACCCCGTCTGACAGCCTGGGACAGCGCGTCGATGAGGGTGGCCGGCATGTTGGGGAAAGGTGTCACGATGTCGATGCGATTTTTCGCGCCATCGACCAAAGCCTTGACGACATCATGTGTTGGCGCGACGTCCCAGACCAGGGGATTGTCGTACAGGATTCCGGCTTGCACGTTTCCTGCGGGTTGCAACTTGGGAAACCACTCGCGGTTGGCATATGGTTCGAGGGGGCTGTCGCCGTTCGGAAAGTAGCCGGTGCGCCAGAACTGCCTGATGCCGGCAATGATCTGATCCGGCGGGGACAAGAAGCGATCGACTCGCTTCAGACGGCCCAGGAGAGCCCACGTCTTCAGCCAGTGCATCTGCAGGTCCTCGACGGCAGGTCCCTCTACAAAGACGTCGGCGTCGTACCATACCGAGTGTCCCCGGATGACGAAGTAGTGATCCGACAGGTTGCGGCCGCCGAATACCGTTGTGCGACCGTCTGCGATGAGGATCTTGTCGTGCAGACGCGCCGCGTAGAAGGGTACGATGCCCCATCGTGGGGGATTGAAGTAGCGTACCTGGGCGCCGGTCTTGCGCAGTCGTTTGCGGACCGAGCTCCAGAAATCGTTCGACGCATGTGGGGTGGAGTCGTCGAGGATGACCAGCACCTCGAGATGTCCGCCATCGCTCTCGACCTCTTGGATGCGTTCGGCGATGGCGTCGATCATGCGCAGGCCATAAGCGTCGGTTCGCCAGATGAAGGTGGAGATCAGGAGGTGGTGTTGGGCCGATTTCACAAGCTCGAGGCGACGTTCAAAGGCCTCCGCGCCGTCGTCGAGGAGCTCGACCCTGTTGCCCTCGAGCAGGCGGGTTCGGCCGTCGTGGGCGGCGACTGCTTCGATGTCCAGAGCTGAAGTCTGGCTCGCCCCAATGGTGATCGCCAGTGCGATCAGGAGACGAGCCGCTATTCGAGAGCCCTTCGCCAGATTCATCGATGCTCTTTCATACCACCACGTTGACGAGCCGGCCGGGAACGACAATGACCCGTTTGACCGGCTTGCCGTCCAGGAACTTCTGGATACGCTCGGACTCGAGGGCGATTTTTTCGAGATCGTCTTTGTTGATGTCCTTCGGCACCTCGAGCTCACCCCTTTTTTTGCCGTTGATCTGCACGACGATGGTGATGAGGTCGTCCTGGCAGAGGGTCTCGTCGTGAACCGGCCACGCGGCGTGGGCGATGAGGCCGGTCTCACCGAGCCGCTGCCATAGCTCCTCACAGATGTGTGGCGCGTATGGGCCAAGCAGTCTCAGGAAGCTTGTCAGGATCTCGCGCGGCACCGTTGGCGCCGTGGTCGCCTCGTTGACGAAGATCATCATCTGGGCGATGGCGGTATTCATGGCCAGGGCCCCGGTGTCGGAGCTGACCTTCTTGATAGTTTTGTGCAGCATTTTGTTGAGCGAATCGTTCGAGGAGGCCGGTGCGTCGGTGATCGTTTCTTTGAGCTCGCCGGTCTTGTCGTTGACGATGAGGCGCCAGACACGATGGAGGAATCGGTTGACGCCCTCGACGCCTTTCATCTGCCAGGGTTTCTGGACCTCCAACGGTCCCATGAAGAGCTCGTAGAGTCGCATTGCGTCGGCGCCGTACTGCTCGACGACGACGTCCGGGTTGACGACGTTGTACTTGGACTTCGACATCTTCTCGATCTGGCTCTCGACGGGTGTTCCGTCAGCTCGGGTCACGAAGACGCCGTCCGATTCTTCGACCTCTTCGGGGTGGTAGTACTTGCCGCCTTCGTCTTTGTAGGAGTAGGCGAGGATCATGCCCTGATTGAAGAGCTTGGCGAACGGTTCTTTGGTGTGAACGAGACCACAGTCAAAAAGGACCTTGTGCCAGAAGCGTGCGTAGAGCAGGTGGAGCACGGCGTGTTCGACTCCGCCCACGTAGAGGTCGACGGGCATCCAGTAGTCCTCGACCTCTTGTGTCCACGCCGCGTGCTCGTTGCTGGGATCGAGGTAGCGCAGGTAGTACCAGCACGATCCCGCCCACTGGGGCATCGTATTGGTCTCTCGGGTACCCGTGCGCCCGTCCGGCAGGGTGACGCGCAGCCATTCCTCCCCGGCTCTGGCGAGTGGCGGCCTTCCATCTTCGGTTGGTCGATACTCGTCGATCGGTGGCAAGGCCACGGGAAGCGCGTCTTCGGGCAGGGCCACGACCTCGCCGTCGTCGAGGTGCACGATGGGGAAAGGTTCGCCCCAGTATCGCTGGCGCGAGAACAGCCAGTCGCGCAGGCGGTACTGGATCTTCTCCTCACCGAGGTTGCGCTCGCGCAACCAGGAGATCGTCGTATTGACGGCTTCGGGAACTTTGAGGCCGTTGAGGT
>CAZCEX010000402.1:0-4546 GCA_964497785.1 uncultured Thermoanaerobaculia bacterium
GACCGAAACAAACGTTGCCGATATCAAAACCACCGGGACCCTTCCAGCCGCTACCGGCCAGTTCAGGGCCGAGACTGGCGAGTTCAAGATACCAGACCAGGAATACAAGCAGGAAAGCGGACTCTTCAAGGTGATCGACCCCAATGCCAAACAGGAACCGGAAGACGAGACACCGGAATCAACCGGAAGCGCGATGGGGCTGGTATTCCGGAGTCGCTACCTGCTGTTGATAGCGCTGCTCATGATGATTCTGAACTGGGTGAACACCACAGGGGAGTTCATACTCGGCAGAACGGTAGCACAAGCGGCGGCCAACGCCGTGGCTGCGGGCACAGCAGGTGGGCTCTCCGAACAGGATTTCGTACGGAACTTCTACGGGACCTTCTTCTCGGTGGTCAATCTTACAGCCCTGCTTGCGCAACTATTCCTCGTGTCGCGCATCATCAAACACTTTGGCATCCGAGTGGCCTTGCTGGTGCTTCCGGTAATCGCCTTCATCGGCTACACGATCCTCGCATTCTTCCCGATTTTGGCAGCTGTCAGGTGGGCAAAGACCGCAGAAAACTCGACCGACTACTCGCTACAAAACACTGTAAGGAACGTGCTGTTCCTTCCCACCACACGCGAGGAAAAGTACAAGGCGAAACAGGCCATTGATGCCTTCTTCTGGCGCGCTGGAGACCTGCTCTCAGCGTTCTTGGTTCTGGTTGGAGTCAACGTACTGATGTTTCAGACCAGGCATTTCGCCATATTTAATCTCGTGCTGGTAGCGATTTGGATTGTGCTGGCCGTGTTCATCGGACGTCGCTATGTGCGGCTGGCGGGGGCGACAGCACAATAGTACGGCTCTTGTCGGAGACGCCTTGGCTTCAGTAGACAGCGATACACGTGCGGCAGTAGTCACCGCGACACTTACGTCGACGGCGATGATTGGCTACCAAATGGCAGCCAAGGCTACGCGCGACGCGCTGTTCCTGTCGAGCTTCGACGTGTCAGCTCTGCCCGCGATGGTAATGGTGTCTGCGGCGTTGTCAGTTTTGCTTGCCTTTGCAGCATCCCGAATGATGACCTCGTTCGGACCCGCGCGACTCGTTCCGGTACTCTTCGCATCAAGTGCGGTGCTGCTTCTGGTCGAGTGGGGCCTGCTCGGTCAGTTCCGCAGGCCGGTCGCGGTTCTCGTCTATCTGCACTACGGCGCGCTCGGCGCGTTACTCATATCGGGCTTCTGGTCGATTGTAAACGAGCGTTTTGATCCTCGCACCGCTAAGAGGCACGTAAGCCGTATCGCTGCCGGGGCCACTGTGGGTGGACTCTTGGGAGGAATACTGGCTGAGCGTGTTGCCGTGTATTTGTCCATGGCCGCCATGCTGCCGATCCTTGCCGGAATCCATCTGCTCTGCGCGTGGATGGTACTGCGCCTCGGAACCGGGACGCCAACGCCCAGTCCAAACAAGCAACCCAAACCTGAGGAGAAGCCGGTCTCGGGACTCAAGGTAATTTCAGAAACCCCGTACCTCCGTAACCTCGTGGCCTTTGTACTGTTCGCCACGATGGCCGAGGTCTTGATCGACTACGTATTCAAAGCTCGAGCTTCTTTGGCGTATGGTGGCAGTGAAGAGCTGCTGAGGCTATTTGCCATCTTTTACACAGGTGTGGCGCTGCTCACCGTGGTCGTACAATCCGCACTGGGTCGAATTACACTGCAGCGGCTCGGACTTGCTCGTACTGTAGCGCTGCTCCCTTCAGTGCTGACTATCGGAGGTATTGGAGCTTTAGCTGCGCCGGGACTGGTGAGCGCCGCAATCGCACGCGGCACGGAGGCGGTCCTACGAAATTCACTCTACCGTCCGGGCTACGAGTTGTTGTTTTCGCCCATCGGCCAACGTCAGAAGCGGGCCACGAAGACAATTGTTGACGTAGGTGTGGTTCGACTCGGTGACGTGGCTGGAGCCGCGATCGTTCAACTGACCCTCTTTGTGGCAGTTGGAACCGGATTTGTCGCTCTGCTTGGCATGACTGTCGGCTTTTCCTTACTCGCGGTCTTCGTTGCATTCAGGCTCCATAGAGGATACGTGCAGGCATTGGAGCGGAGCCTGGTATCCCGCGCTGCAATGCTGGAGCTCGGTGAACTTGACGATGCCATGACACGAACGGTCATGCTCCAGACGGTAGGCACCTTGGGGCTGGCACCGTCCCGCGACGCACTAGGTACAACCGGCACACCGTCCGGGGCGTCGCCTGTGGACTCAGTCGGAGTTGAGGTGGTTTCGTCACCCACCGTTCCCGTCCAGGACCCGCTGGTTGCGCGCATCGTAGAACTGCGATCGCGCGATGCTGAGCGTGTGCGGGCGGCACTAAGCACCAGCCCCCTGACTCTGGCTCTCGTCCCGCATGTGTTGCCACTTCTTGCATGGGACGAAGTAATGTCCGAAGCAATCAAGGCTCTGCGTGACGTCTCGCCGACAGTGACCGGGCAATTGGTAGACCGCCTGATAGACCCCGTCGAGGAGTTTGCAGTCCGGCGACGCATACCGCTTGTGCTTGCGGCCTGCCCAACTGAACGTGCTTTTGAAGGAATCTTCCAAGGCCTGAAAGACAAACGTTTTGAGGTGAGGCATCGTTGCGGTCGCGCGTTGAGTCGGCTTCAGGAACTGAATTCCGACTTGCGCATCGATCGCGAAAGGGTCGTAGCCGCTGTTCTCAGAGAAGTAGATGTCGAGCGTGGAGTTTGGGAAAGCCACAGACTGATCGACAACATGGAAGACGAAGAGTGGTCGCCTGTGCTCGACGAGGTGCTAGGCGATAGAGCGGACCGCAGCCTCGAGCATGTCTTCACGATCCTGGCTCTGATCTTACCACGCCAACCGCTCAAGATCGCGTTCCGTGGACTCCATACCGAGGATGCTGTGCTCCGGGGAACCGCGCTCGAGTATCTCGAGACTGCACTGCCCTCGGAGATCAAGTCACAGCTATGGCCTTTCCTGGATGACAAGGACCACAAGACCGACCACCGTCGATCGTCCGCTCAGGTACTCGCTTCTTTGTTAGAGTCAAACGCGTCGATCGCGATCAACCTGGATGAGCTGCGGCGCAAGTCCAAAAGTCAGTAGTTAATCCAGGGACAGCCGCGCCGGCTCCAACACTCCATGATGACTCACCTCCCCGTACGAACGATTGGGGATGTGGGTGTCCCACCAACGTCGCGCCCGCTCCTGGGTCCATTCCTGTTCGAGTTTCAGAGATGCGAGGAGTTTGCCCAATTCCTGCCCGTTAGCCGGTCGTGCATCGCGTTGTTTCGCAAGGCAAGCCAACACCAGTTCATCCAGCGCAGCAGGAATCTCGAGTTCCGTGCACTTCGATGGCGGTGTGGGATCATCCTGCACGTGCTTGTTCATTATCTCCGCCGGATTCCTGCCAGCAAAGACCAACTGGCCCGTGAGCAACCAATATGCGACACAGCCCAAGGAGTACACGTCTGCTCGCTGGTCGGGCTTTTCACCCATGGCTATCTCCGGAGCCATGTAGGTGGGAGTCCCCGGTGCAACCTGGGGTGCCGTCAGAGTCGAATCCGGCTGCGGACCAATGTTCTTCACAAGCCCGAAATCGAGGATCTTGACGAAGTCCACAGTGAGGCCTAGTCGAGTGGCGTGAAGATTGGACGGCTTCACGTCGCGGTGGATCATTCCGCAAGCATGAGCCTCTCCGAGGGAGTCGCACGCCTGCAGCAGAAAGTGTACAACACGCTCCGCCGGCAACGGCCCAAACCGTTCAACCAGCGTCTCCAGATCCAGGCCGTCCAACAACTCCATCACGAAGTACAACTTACCGGTCTCGCTGATTCCAAAATCGTAGAGTTCGATTGTATGTGGAGACCTCAGTGCCGCCGCGGCTCGAGCCTCACGGCGAAACCGCTCAATGATCACTTTCGCAGCCGCGCTCGAACTCGCACCCAACACCTCTGCGCGAATGATCTTGATAGCCGCTGGACGCGCCAGCATTCGATGGGTGGCAAGGTGTACCTCACCCATCCCTCCCTGCCCAACCACTTCGCCGAGTTGATAGCTGCCGAGTTCCTTGGCCTTCGATGCCTGACGTCCGAGCCTTCCTATGATGTGTGCAGGCACAACGGCGATGAGCGCACAAATGTAGTTTGGCAGGAAATCCAGGAATGCCGCGGGAATGGGCGTCGGGAGTTCTCCAACCCTAAGCAGAGTGATTCCCAGAGCAAGGGGATCCATTGAGGCTGCCAACAGCGACACGACAAGTGTCTTCCGAACCGTGTTCGGAGCGATCATCGGGTAGACCAGTATTACCAGGCAGATAATGGATATTGTTCCAGACGCGGAGAGCGGCCTCCACTGGCTCATAAGGCCAAACAAGAAAGCGAGCAACACCTCAAAGCCCAGTCCGATATTGAGAACCAGTTTCGGGCTATCATGCAGACGCCGGGCAAGGACGACTACAACAATCGAACTGACCAGACCGATGGCAGCAATCAAATTGCCGGGCATCGGGTACGCCCCCGCGATTCCAGCGTCATACTCAA
>CAZCEX010000403.1:0-4524 GCA_964497785.1 uncultured Thermoanaerobaculia bacterium
CCGGCCCTGGCGCCGCGAAGCGGCAGGCGAAGCCTACCTCCACCGCCCCCCGGCCGAGATCGATCTTTACCCGTCGGTGGAGGTTTCCGCTTCCGAAGCTTCTGAGGTCGTCACCAGGCCCGAAACCGGAGCGAAGGCGTTGAATAGCGCCACCGAAAAGAAAGCGACACCGAGACCGGCCGCCAGATCGAGTGCCACGCCAGGAGGGCCGCCACGGAACATCGGCCACAACGCCGGCACAACGAGGGGGATCACCGCACAAACGGCCATGGCTGCGCCGAGGATGAGAAGCGATCCGATGGTCGAGAGCGGGCTGCGGAAGACACCAACCAAACCCCGGACCCACGCCCGCACTACCGAACGGCTCGTCGGCACGGCAAGCTCCCACGCACCTCGCAAGGTCGCCGCCCACACGATGATCTTGACGATGGCGCCCACTACCAGTCCAGCAGCAATCATCAGGACCATTCGTTCCTCCGCCATGTCGGCGAAAGCCTGCGAGACTGCCGCAGCGACCGCTGTCCAGATGACCGCCATGAGACAAAGGAGAATACCCAGGGCCAGCACGGACAGACGACAGTATCGCCACCACGCGGTCAAACCGAGGCCGAGGATGTGGGACACCACCGGCGGCCCATTTCCCCAGACCTCGAACCTCGCGACGCCGGCGTGCCACAGTAGGGTAAAGGCCCATGCGAGGAGCATCGCCGTGCCAACAGCGACCCGCAGGGGCCTGAGAATAGGCACAACCGCCTCCACCAAGAGCATTGCAACCTCGCCCGCAGGCACGTCGACAGTCGGCGGCAGGTTGGCGAGAGGCGGTTCGACGGCGCCAGTCACCATCATCGAGGCCGGCATGACAAGAGCAAAAGCCACCAACCAGACGACAACCACCAGTCGCCGCATCCGCCACGCCGAGAGAAGACCCCAAACCACCGACGGTCTATTGTTGTGTCGCTCCATCAGTCAGCTCCACGGCGTTGCGGTCAGAGTCAAGAATTTGATGGCAGCCGCAGCCCACCACGTTTTTTTCGCCGCCTCGTCCGGATCGGGTTCATCACGCCAGTAATTGTCAGCTCTGCGGCCCTCCAGAGCCCACACTCCATCGGGGTCGACGGCCACCGAAGTCAATCTTTCGAGCGCCTCGAACTCGTACCTGGTCCAACGGTCGCGGCCGTCCCAAACCCGCCGCTGCTCGCTGCCATCGGCGTAGACAAGCAGGATCTCGACCGGACCAACGAATTCACCCCGCCGAACAACATCCAAACGAATCCTCCAGGTCGTATCGTCGCCAGATGTCTCTTCTTCCGCTTCGATGTCGTCTTCCTCTACGTCAACCCACTCACCCTCTCGCCACTCGGCACCTGCAATAGGCGCCACGGCGCGCTGACGAACTCTGGCGATCCCCCAATCCACCGTCGCATCACCCCGGATCGCCTGGTCGAAGAACCAGCCGAGATCTTCGCCCGCAGCCGCATTCATGGCTGCGAAAAAATCCTCTCCAGTTGGATGGCGGAAACGCCACTCGTCTGCATACGACCTCAATGCGCGGGCAAAGACCTCTGGCCCTAAAAGCCCCTCGAGGGTCTTGAGCGTGAGTGCGGTTTTTGTATAGCTGGCCAATCCGTAGTCATCCCGGGTTCTGAAACGCCAGGCCCTCTGGTCGATCTGCAACGGCGTTTGGCGCCGCGCCCACTGCAGGCGCTTGCTCGCCCACGGGTTGCTGATCTTGATCTCGGGTACCAGACCGTGCTCTGCGATGGCCGCCATGCACGACGTTTCGGAGTAGCTCGTAAAGCCCTCGTCCAGCCAGGCCTGCTCGAACTCGTTCGAAGCGAGAAGGCCCTGGAAATACTGGTGACCAAACTCATGCACGGTGATCGTTTCGTTGACCGACAACCATGAGAATGGGGGGTACTCGAGCAATCGGCTCCCTCCCGAGGTGATGAAGGTCGGGTACTCCATCCCTGCCGCCTCCTCGGCGCCCGGGGGTGGAGAGACCACCGTCAACTGGGGGTGGGGAAAAGGACCGTAGTAAAGCCCGTACCAGGCGATGGCGAGACGCGCCCCACGCACCATCCGGTCGCCCAAGCCGAGTTGGGATCGCGGCACGAGCAGACGCAGGTGAACGGGTGGGAGTTCGAGCTCGGCTGCGCTCATACCGAGCGTCTTCTGAGCCTGGCTCAACCACCCTGCCGGAACATCACGCCCCGGGTCGAAATCCGCCTCAATTTCGGCCATGAGGCTCTCAGGGGCCGCACACCACGCAAAATCGTGCACCCGGTCGGCAGTGAAGGTGTGCACTCGTTTTCGGGAGACGCCCTCGGCGACTTCCCTTTGCTCGAGCTGCACTCCAGAGGCAGCCACGACATAGTCTTCGGGGACCGTGACCTGGACTCGGTAGCGCCCAAAATCTGCGTAGAACTCTGTAGCCGGGTGAAATTGGTGGCAGTTCCAGCCCGCTTCGATGCGACCACCACGTCCGGCCGGCTCGTAGACGCCGAGCTTCGGAAACCACTGCCCAACGAGATGGAACTGTCCTGCCCAGCCCGTGCGAGCGATCACTCGCGGCAGCTGTGCTTCGAACTCGAGGAGAAGCTCGACCGACGCTCCTGGCTCGACCGGATAGTCGAGCGCAAGTCGCGCAACCGTGTGATCGTGCTCGTTGCCGTCGTCGGGTCGTTCGAAAGTGAGACTGCCAAGCAAATCCTGCCCATCGGCGAGGCGCAAGGACCGGATCCTCGTCCATCCCCACTGGCGCTCGACCTCGGAGTTCCCCCGCAAGGTTCCTCGGCCGACGCCGCGTAAAAACGTTGTTTGGTCGTTTGCGAAGGCGTTGAGATAAAGATGAAACCAGAGCTCATCGGTCGCGACCTCGGCGTTGTTCACCCACCGCAATCGTTCCGAACCATACAGTTTATGCGTCTCCGGATCGAGCTCGACCTCGATCTCATATTCGACCGTAAGATCGACGGCGGGAACAACGACTGCTCCCAACATCGCAACCACGGCCATGAGGATCCGTATCATGAGACGACCTCCCCCTCCTGGGCGCAGAGTGTACTCGATGCCCGAGATTGGCGGCGATCATCTATTGTGAGGGATGTCTAGTATGAAACGGATTCTGATCCTTTGTTTTTTGGTCGCCGCGGTTCCAGTCGCAGGTGGGGAACCGCGTTTTTCACTCAACATTCATTCCAGTTCGACCTCGTTCAGCGACCCGTCTGAGGAAGCAAAAGACGCCATCTGGAACGATCCAATGGTGCAACTCATGCGCGCGGCAGACGCCGAGTTCGGTCACCTGCTTGTCGGGCAGCCCGGGGGGCGGACCCCACCGGCCATCGTCGTCGGATATAGAGCGGGCCTCCCACCTCATATTCTCGGTGCGGCCCTCGAAAACAGCCTTCCGAGAACAGCAGAGCCCGCGGTCACCTGGCAGTGGCCGTGGGCTCCGCGATCCGAGACCAATGCCCCTGCCTTAGATGAGCTGCTCGCTCTCCAACTCGGGCAGAGGCTGGAACAACGCTTCAGTCTTACAGACGATCCTTGAGGTTTTTGGATGGTTTGAAACGCGCGGTCTTGGACGCCGCAATGGTGATGGTCGCGCCAGTTGCCGGGTTGCGTCCCTGACGCGCCGCTCTCTCCGACACCATGAAGGTCCCGAAGCTCGGCACGGCCACCTTGTCACCGTTGCCGAGGGCATCACCAACCAACTCGAACATCGTGTCGTAGGTCACCGCGACCTGGGTCTTGGGGAAGCCCGTCAGCTCGGCGATACGATTTACCAACTCAGCCTTGCCTGCCATCTTCATCCTCCACATTTCGTTCATCGGACGATAGTCACACTACCGCGGTGACCGTGCACGGTCAAGAGGCGGAGGTCACAAGTACAGCGTCCTCCGTCGTGTTTTCGGCGAACTCTCACCACACCATCTATGATCGGCGGATGGAATATGACCGAACGATCCGCCCGTGGCCCCTCGTCGAACGACAGGTTCTCGGCAACCATCGCATCTTCACACTCACTCGAACGGTACGGCGCTCCCCCGACAGCGCCAAAGAGCACTCTTTCTTCGGGCTCGAAGCCCCCGACTGGGTCAATATAGTCGCCCTAACCGAAGACCGACGGCTGATCCTGATCGAGCAGTACCGACACGGCACCGACGCCTTGACCCTGGAGATTCCGGGCGGCGCCGTCGACCCGGGCGAGGACCCGGCAACTGCAGGCAGGAGGGAGCTCGAGGAGGAGACCGGATACCGCTGCCAGCAACTGGAACTCCTCGGTTGGGTCGAGCCCAACCCCGCCTTTCTCGACAATCGCTGCTGGACCTACCTCGCCCTTGGCTGCCGCCCGGACGGGCAGGTGGACTTCGACCCGGCGGAGGATATTCGCGTCGAACTCACTGACATCGCCGGGCTCACCGCACTGATCAATGACGGCACGATCCGTCATTCACTCGTCGTGGCGGCCCACGATCACCTGCAGCGCGGCCTCGCCGGAGGCGCGCCGTGGGCTACTGCGGT
>CAZCEX010000404.1:0-4507 GCA_964497785.1 uncultured Thermoanaerobaculia bacterium
CGCACGATTTTCCTTCGTGAGGTTCGCAGTGCCATGACCGGGACCGTGCGATCGGTTCGAGCGATGAAAAACCCACGGCCCGGGGTTCTGGTCGAGACGGACAGGAGATCTGCCCCCATACCCTGCGATGGTACGACCCCCCCAGCCGCCGAAATGAAGGTCGGCAGGATGTCGGCCACGGTCACGAGACCGGCCCTCAAAGGAGCTGCAAATCTCGCTGGGAGTCTGAGGATGAAGGGTATGCGGAGCATCTCGTCGAATACCGTGCTGTTGTGGCCGAGACGACCGTGCTCGAGGAAGGCCTCGCCGTGATCCGACGTGACGAGCACGATGGTATTTGACCACCGGCGGCGGTCCTGGAGTGCCTGCAACAGGACCCCGACGGCGGCATCGCCGCGTCTTAGGTTGCCGTCGTAGAGGCTGGTCAGGCGGTCGAGGTCCTTCTGGGTCGGAACGTGATGGCCACTGTCGATCGCCTTGATGGTTGCCAGGGTGCCGTCGATGACTCCGGAGTAGGACGGGTCACCGAAGATGTCAAAAGCGGGGCCAGGGTCATAAGGTTCGTGCGGCGGAACGTAGTGGACCTGCAGGTGGATCGGTTGCTCTTCATCGACAGTGGCCAACCAGTCCAAGACCGCAGCTGATAGCCTTTCCGGGTCGCGTGCCTCGTATTCATTGACCCGTTGCCACGCCTCCCAGAAGGTTGCATAGCCCTGGTCGAACCCGAGAGAACGGCTGTTGTTCGGGGTGGCGGAGAAACAGCCGTTTTCGTAGCCGAGCCGATCGAGGTGCTCAGCCAGGGTCGTCGCATCAGGACTCAGACTCTGACCTCGAGCGACGACCCCATGTTCGAGGAATGACGTTCCAGTGATCATGGTCGGCACAGAGCACAGGGTGTAGGGCGCGAGGGCGAAGGCTCTTTCGAAGACGGCGGACTCCCTTGCGAGACGGTCGATGTTCGGCGTGGTCGGTCGGTCATAGCCGTAGCAGCCGAAGTGATCGGGACGAGCGGCATCGAGGGTGATGACGATCAGATCGGGTTGATCCTCAGGCCTGACCGGTATGGGGCTCGGCGCTGTCGTGCCAACGCCGTCGTCATTCTGGAGGACGGAGGTGGGGCGTCGGAACAGTGGCGATTGCAGGGAGGTGGTCCACGGTCCGGGGTCGATCTCGAGCTCGAGCAGCGCCGGCCCCACCATCTCGGGAGGGATCGAGATCTCGAAAACTGACTGATCGTCTGACGACGAGTGCCGGGGTCTGCCGAGGGTCAGCTGGTTCGGGGTAACGCTATTGATGGGGATCAGCGTCATGCTGCGAATCGACGACCGGGGCTCGGGGTTTCCGGGGGCGCGAACACGCAGGGTCAGGGAGCGGGCATGCTCGGGCCCGGAAATCGGCGCCACGATTCGTCCGGCTTGGCGAGCCACAAGCGTGCCCGTCTGGCCGTCGAGGTCGGCCGCCGGAAGGTCCTCGCCGAACCACTGCTGGATCGCTGCCAGCAACTCCGACCTCAAGGAAGGCGGTTTCAACCTCTCCTTGCCTTCGACAAAACCGATGGAGCAGAAACCCACTGCCAGAGCGCGAGTGTCGCCGCCGAAACCGCCAGCAGCGGGGGCCGACGAGAACGCGAAATCGAAGTCGATGAGATTCTCACCTGACCGTTGAACCCGGGATGGAATGCTGATGTACCGGTTGCGAGGGCGCCGAGAGATACGAGTCGTACCGACCTCGTGCCCGTTGACCCAAACGGTGACTGTCTGCCGCCGCCGTCGATCCGGATGTTTCGGCGCCCAGCCGCGGATCAGCATGGTGCGGTCTTGCGGTTGGTCGAAGAAGACGCGCATCGCCGCCGTTTCACCCAGGGCCCAGATGCCCCAGTCCTCAGGGATCGACCAGCCGTGCTCGAGGTGCATGATATGGCCCTGAGACGCGATGAGACCGGCGCCGACATGGGTGTCGGTCCCAAGGTCGAAAAAAACCTCCTCAGAAGGGGACATCGCGTGCGGAACGAAAACCACGGCAGAGGCTGGTTGGGGTCTCTGGGGAACGGCGATTGTCGGCGGAACCAGACCCAGGGCAAACCAGGTTCCAGCCAGTATCGCTCCGGCTGTGGCAAGACCACCCACCAAATTCCGTCTATTTACCGTCATTTCGAGTCAGGGGCGTATCGTATCATCTGTTTCTCCCGGTCGGCGAGTATAACGAGACCGGTTGCCCACAAACGACCCTCCGAAATCCATCCGCCATCAATGCCCTGCACCCTCCTAACGCGCAATTGAGATCGTGATCCTATACAATTTTCGGGTACGACTCGGCCGGGAGGAAACATGGGCGATCAGGACGTGCGGCACGAATCGCACAAAAACGAGCTTCGGCTTTTCCTCAAATACCTGCTCAAGGATGTTCAAGCCCTCGAGCATATGTTCGACGAAGGTCTTTTCGAGGGTGGCGTGCGTAGGATCGGCGCCGAGCAGGAGATGTTTCTCGTCGACGGTGCATGGCGCCCGGCGCCGGTTGCAACCGACGTGCTCTCCAAGCTCGACGATCACCGATTCACTCCAGAGCTCGCCCTATTCAACCTCGAGTTCAACCTCGATCCGCTCGTCTTCGGTGGCGACAGCCTGCGCCGCATGGAGGCCCAGATCCACGAGCTTCTCGGCAAGGCGAGGACCGCTGCCAGGGAGTGCGGGTGCGACGTCGTGCTTGCCGGGATCTTGCCCTCCCTCAACAAGTCGGACCTCGAACTCGAGGCCATGACGCCGAATCCCCGGTACTTTGCCCTCAACGAGGCGATGACCCGGCTGCGGGGAGGCGACTACGAGTTCACCCTCAAGGGCATAGACGAGTTGCACGTGCACCATGACTCGATCATGGTGGAGGCCAGCAATACGAGCTTTCAGGTTCACTTCCAGACCCATCCAGACGAGTTTGCCCGTCTGTACAACGCCGCGCAGGCCGCCGCCGGGCCGGTTCTGGCAGCGGCGGCGAACTCGCCACTTTTGTTTGGCAAGCGGCTGTGGCGGGAGACTCGCGTTGGACTCTTTCAGCAATCCGTCGATACCAGAAGGTCCAGCCCCCACCTGCGCGAAATGGTTCCGCGGGTCAGCTTCGGACGCCGATGGGTCAGGTCATCGGCTCTTGAGATCTTCCGCGAGGACATCGCACGATTTCGGAGCATCCTGTCGACCGAGGTCGACGAGGATCCTTTCGAGGCCATTAAGGCGGGCAGAGCGCCGACCCTCAAGGCTCTGCGGTTGCACAACAGTACGGTGTATCGCTGGAATCGGGTGTGTTACGGCATATCGGATGAAAAGGCGCACCTTCGAATCGAAAATCGCATGCTCCCTTCGGGACCGACGCCAGTCGACGAGGTGGCCAATGCGGCCTTCTGGTTCGGACTCGTCAGCGGCATCGTTGCCGAGTTGGGAGACATCACCTGCGGTATGTCTTTCGAGGACGCCCTGACGAACTTTTTCTCTGCCGCACAGCATGGGCTCAACTGTCAGCTTTTCTGGGTCGACGGGCGGCTGGAGCCAGCGCGAGAGATCATCCTGGGCACGTTCCTTCCGCTGGCACGGAAGGGTCTGCAAGTCTCGGGTGTCGACCAGCAGGACATCGATCATTACCTCGGCACAATCGAAGGACGAGTCGAGTCCGGCAGGACCGGCGCCCAGTGGCAGCTCGCATCGCTGGCGGGCATGGAAGGGAAGGGGCCTCTGTCCGAGCGGCTGGCGGCAATCACGGCTGCGATGGCCGACAGGCAGCAAGTGCACGAGCCTGGCCACACGTGGGCGCCGGCCCGGCTCGAAGAGGGCGGAGGGTGGCAGCAGAACTACCTGCGCGTCGAGCAGTGGATGGATACGGATCTCGTGACGGTCAACGAGCACGAGCCGGTGGAGCTCGTGGCTCAGTTGATGGACTGGAACGACATCAGTTATGTGATCGTCGAGGACGACGACAACCGCCTCGTCGGGCTTGTATCTCAGCGGCGTCTCCTGCGCCTGATCGGCACCTATCAACCCGAGCAGACGGACAGCCCGATGCCGGTGTCGGAGATCATGGAGGTGTCACCGGTGACTGTGGCCCCGGAGACCTCAACTTTAGAAACCATCGCCCTGATGCGGCGCCATCGCATGTCGTGTCTGCCGGTCGTCAAGAACGGGCGGCTTGTCGGCAGCGTGACGGAGCGCCAGTTCATGGTCATGGCCCGTCAGCTGCTCGAGGACAAACTAGGGCAATCCTGATCTGTTAGGAGGGTGTAGGGCATTGAATCAGCGGCGCCTTTCGGGTGTCGTTTGGCCCCTTTTTCGGCGAATTCTTGACCCATACCACCAGTATGAGCCTGCGAATTCGCCAAAAAACGACCCCAAATGACCCTCCGAAATCCATCCACCATCAATGCCCTACATCCTCCTAGGGGCCGAAAATTGAACAAAAAATGGCCCCGCAAAATCCCGAAAGACGCCGACGTTGTTGTAGGATCGGTATCAGCTTCATGAGATCTAGC
>CAZCEX010000405.1:0-4507 GCA_964497785.1 uncultured Thermoanaerobaculia bacterium
GACCCGAGCCCGAGCCCGTTGCCGTTACCGTTGCCGAATACGCCCCAGCGATAACGACAACGGAAACGGGCTCGGGAAAGGCCGTCAAGGGGGTTGACCCTCCCATTGTGGTAGGTAGCTGACGAAGCTTCACTGGGGATCGACAGATCTTCGATGACGATGACGATGACGATGACGATGACAACGAGGGTCGGTTGCGGTGTTGCAAGTCGTCTCTTGCAACGATCTGTAGACCGCCTTCGCCTGTGTGTGGTAAACACAACGCCCATGATCCACCGTAACGGCCCCAATACCCCCCGGCTCGACGCTCCTTCGGAAAAAGCATGACGACGCTCTCCGACCGCCTCGCCGGCGGCGCCGATATGCCCGGGCTGATCTGGACGCTGATTCGAACGGACTTCAAGACCCGGTACCACGGCACAATCGGCGGCTATCTCTGGGCCCTCTTTAAACCCATGACCATGTTCCTGGTCTTGCTCGGGGTCTTCTCCCTGATCTTCTCGATGGATCCCGACTATCCGATCAACCTCGTGATCGGTCTCTTCGTATGGGACTTCTTCGCCGAGGCGACTCGAACCGGCATGGGCTGCCTGCACGCCAAGGGCTTTCTGCTCACCAAGGCGCGTTTCCCGCGTTGGATCCTCGTCCTTACGTCGTGTTCCAACGCGGTCATCACCGTGTCGCTGTTCGTCGTCGTCGTCGTGACCTACTTCGCGGTGTTCCGCAGTGCCCTGACGCCACTCCAGATCGGGTTCTTCCTGTTCTACATTTTTCTCTTCCTGATGATCGTCATCGGCTTCTCGCTCGCTGCGAGTGTGCTCTACCTCTGTTACCGCGACCTCAACCAGGTATGGGACCTCGCTCTGCAGGCGGGTTTCTTCATCGCTCCGATCATCTATCCGCTCGAGATCATTCCCGAGAAGTACCACATTTATCTCTACCTGTGGCCGCCGACACCGGTCATTCAGTTCATTCGAATGGTCCTCGTGAGGGGGGAGATTCCCAGCCTGCGGGCCAATCTGCTGCTCGTTGCCAGCGCCACCGCGGCCCTTGTTGTTGGTATCTGGATCTACCGGCGCTTCGTGCCGCGCGCGGTCGAGGAGCTGTAGGCGATGGCTGTGATCACGGTGCACGATCTGCACAAGCGGTTTCTCATCCCTTCTGTCCGTCGGACCACCATTCGGGAGCACGCCCTGAGTCTCTTCAAGCCGCCACAGGTGGAGTCGCTGCAGGTGCTCGACGGTATCAACCTCGAGGTTGGCAAGGGAGAGGTTTTCGGCATCATGGGCCGCAACGGGTGCGGCAAGAGCACGCTGTTGAAGATCATCGCGGGGATCTACGAGGCCGACAGCGGAACGGTCGAGATCAATGCGCCCATTACTCCGATTCTCGAGCTTGGCGTCGGATGGAATACGGAACTCAACGCGATCGACAACATCCTTCTGATCGGCACCGTGATGGGCCTTTCTCTGCGTGAGCTCAAAGAGGCGACGAACAGCATTCTCGAGTTTGCCGGACTCGAGCGCTTCGCGCAGCTCGAGGTCAAACACTATTCCAGCGGCATGATGGCGCGGCTGGCATTCGCGGTGGCCTTCATGGCGGTCAAGGACGTTCTCGTGCTCGACGAGATCTATGCTGTCGGTGACGCCGCGTTCCAGAATCAGTGCACCCAGCGGTTTCTCGAGCTGCACGCCGCCGGCCATACGATCGTGATCGTCAGCCATCAGCCCAGCGATGTGGCGTCTTTTTGCGACCATGCCGTGCTTCTCGAGCAGGGCAAGGTCATCGACGAAGGAACCGGCCCCGAGGTGGCGCGGGCCTATACGCATCTCCTCTCGGGGTGATTCTCTCTATTTCTTGGCGATACCGAGCTCGCTCATCAACCAGGACTCCCTTTGAGGCCATGAGAATAATAGCGGAGCCTCGACGTTGACACGATGCGGCGACTCGCAATAGTCTTCTTGCCGTCGAGATCCCCTTGTGCCTGGAGGCCCAATGATGTGTAAAACGCAGATCTTCGTGATGACAGCTCTGGTTGTTTCCGGCTTATGTGGCCCGGCGCCGGCGGCAAAGGAGACTCCCACCGACTCGGCTGTGCTGGATATCGAAACGATCGACATCGGTTGCGCTGAGCTGGTCGAAATGGGTGAAAAAGAGTATGCCCTCGTCGTCTGTCAGAAGGAGTTCGACGATTCTCTGCAGGATCCGGTTGCGATTCGGCGGCTGGCAGAGTTGGAGTTCAAGTATGGCGACTCGGAGCGCTCTCTCGAGCTGTGGCAGTCGCTCATCGACCTCGAAGGTTGGTCCCAGGAGGCCGCCAGCGGAAAGGCGATGGCCCTGTGGCGGGCAGGAAAGAGGGACGATGCCGACAAACTCTTCCACGAGAATCTCGAACGAGACGGTTCTGAACCGGCCTACACCGATCTGATCTCCTTCTTGCTTGCTTTCAATCGGTGGCCCGAAGCTGTCGAGGTCGCCGATAAGGCGATGTCCGCCTACCCGGAGACCTGTGGATACGCGGAGCTGGCAGGTGTTGCCGAGGCTGGCCAACACAACGATACGAGGGCAGCAGAGCTGTTTGCCAGAGCAGTGGACAAAGGTTGTCAACAGTATCGTTGGGCAACTCTTGGCCCGGTCCCACAACGCCTCACCGAGCCACCGTATATGAAATTGCTCATTCCCACTGAGCTCGTAGCGGGCCTTCGTGAGGTCAGCGATCGGGAGTGCGAACAGCGGTTTCGTCTTCTCGGCGCGGTCGTGACTGCTGAGGTTGCGCCGCTGATCACCGACGAGGTCCTGCTCAGGGACAAGCTCGAGGTTCGATTCGAAGGTCTCGGGCTTTTGTCGAGGCTCGGATCGTCTGTCATGACCTCTTGGCAGCGATTGCTCGCCGACGATGACTTCCTGTTGCGCAAGTACACCCTTCGCCGTATTCGTGAGCTGGGCGACCCGGCCTTTATTCCGCTGATCGAAAAACACCTCAGCGATGAGAAATCGAAACGAAACCTGGCCCTGACTCGCCTGACTCTGGCAGAGCTGCTGCTGGTCAAGGGCGAGGCAGACCGGGCGGATCAGCTGGTCCGCGAAATTCCACCCGACGACCCACGATTCGCTGTTGGGCTCACCTCTCTCGCAGATGCCGCCGAGGAACGCGGCGATATCGCGATGGCGCTACGATTTCTCGATGAGGCTCTGGCCGCCGATCCAGAGGTTTTCGTCGATCGACAGCGTCTCGACAAGCTGAGAGCGGATGTCGAGAAAACCGAAGGAACGGGTTTAGCGCAGGAAAACTGAACCGCCAACTGCCGCTGCTGAATGCTGATCGCTGATCGCTGATCGCCCAGTTTTGTCTGTCGCTCCGCCACCTTGGTTCTATCTTTGCTTTCCTCGGCGCGTAGCGCCGTGTGAGGATCGTCCAGGGCAGGGGCAGCCACTGACCTGTGGGTGCTTTGCCGAAGAGGCCTCTGCCCTCTGCGATCCTACCGCGAACTCCCTTCGGACCATGCAACCACGTCCCCGGTCTCGAAGCCGTCGACGAAGAGATGGCCCTCCCTACTGTTGACGTACAGGTAGTTGCCGACGCTCGAGTCCCAGTTCGAAATCGCCATGTCGAGATCGCGGGAACGGGTGTAGATGACCTCGAGCGTGGCCTTCGGTGACTTTCCAACCGTGACCCAGCCGTTCTCCCGGCTGAAGGTGTATTCCGAGGTGGGCAACGGGGTCCCATCGCTGACGACGGACAGCACGTGCTCGACGGGCTGGGTCGCGAAATGGAACAAGTGGTCCTCGTCGCTGGCGAAGGTCTCTTTGACCCACTGCACCCCGTCGCGGTCGATATCGGCGAAGACGATCTTCTCGATCACGCTGGTCGGCGTCGAAACCCAGTCGGAGCTGGTCGGCAGACCTGTGCCGGTATTGGTGAATACCCGGGTCGGTCCCCACCACGAGCCGGTGGCGAGGTCGAGGTGGCCATCGGCGTCGATGTCGGCCAGAGCCAGGGCTGAACCCTGGTCACCGTAATAACTCCACCCGAAGGTCGCTTCGAAGTGACCCGGTGTGATGCCGTGGTACTGGCGGAAGAGACCGCTGCCGCCGAGCTGGGTATTGTCGGTGACCACCAGATCGCGCACATCGTCGCCGTCGAGGTCCCCGGAGACTGCCATGATGGCGTCCTGATTGCCCGAGTCGGTTGTCTGCCAGGCAGCGCCTGTCGTCAAGGTGCCACCGGTGTTGCGGTAGACCCTGGTCTGTGACCCGCTTGCAATACCGATGAGGTCGAGCCAGCCGTCGCTGTCCGTATCCGCCCAGAGCACGCCTTGAAGGTGGTCGCTGTCGGTCGAGGACCACGACGCGGTCGTGGCGAGCGCACCGTCGGTATTGAGGTATATCGTATTGACATACGCGTTTGGCGGTTCGTAGGCCCAGCCGGTCGCCAAAGCGAGGTCCGGACGACCGTCGTTGTTGACGTCGCCGAACGCACACGCGAAGGCGTTGCCGACCTCGGTGG
>CAZCEX010000406.1:0-4496 GCA_964497785.1 uncultured Thermoanaerobaculia bacterium
GGCCTCAAACGACGCTCCGAAATCCATCCACCATCTATTCGGTACACCCTCCTAGGTCAGAATAAGCTTGCCGCTGCGTCCGAGTTCAGCGAGATTCTGCAGGTCGTCTTCGCTGTACTGACCCGAAAACCTGAGGTACTCGTGCGGCTCGACCTCCCAGGGCACCACCGCAACGGCGTGGTCCTCAAGGAGAACCCCGGCGGCCTCGCCGGCTCCACTTACGGGCCGGTCACCAATTGTGGCAGGCACTCGGCAGACGACGTACATGCCCGACTCGGCCGGGAAGGGATCGAACCCGATCGTCGTCAGCGTGTCGGTGAGGCGCTGCATGCGGGCCCGGAAGGTGTCGCGAAGGGTAGCGAGATGGGCGCCGTCCTGCAGGCAATAAAGGGCCACCTGGAGATGAAGCCGGCTCTGGTCGGACCACGCGAACTCGCTGTACTCCTTCAGCTCTTCGATGATGCCTTCGTCACCGACGAGGAAGGACACCGAGAGGGGGCCGAGCGAGAAGAACTTGGCCAGGGAGTGCAGCTCGAGGAGGCGGTGCCGAGCGCCGGCGATTCCCGAGTGCGCGAGCAGTGACCATGGCTCTGTCGAAAACGTGAGGGGGCCGTACGTGGCGTCGTTGAAGACGATGGTCTCGGTCTGGATCCGGTTAAATAGATCTTTCAGGTGGCCGGAGTCGATCACTGCGCCAGTTGGATTGTTGGGGTAGTTGAGAGCTGCGAAACGTATGGGTTCTGCATCCGCCTCCGGGACCATGGAGAGGTCCGGGGCGAGGCCGCGGTCCGGGTCGAGGTGGACCATGTGCACCCGCGCACCGAGCTGATGGGCGACGCGCCCGAAGGCCGGGTAAGCGGGGTCGAAGATCACCACCGAGTCATTCCGCCGGACCAGGGTGGATGCCAGAAAGCTCATTGCGGTGCGGCCGCCGGGGACAGGCATCACCGCTTTCGAGCTCACGGTCACCCCGTACATTTTCTGCATCATGGCGGCGGCAGCGTGGGCAAAGGCTTGCGCTTGCTCGCTGCCGCACGGCGTTACCAGCAGGCTGGGGTCGTGGTTGGAGAGCAGCTCGGCGAGCTCAGGTGGCGGCGCCTCCCGGTGTCGCCCGAGCACGAAGTCGAGCACGGGGCCGGTGTGCTGGCGTACTCGCTCGCGAACAGCAGCGATCGGGTAGCGGTTCCCGTTTTGATTCATCGTGTCGGCTCCACGGCAGGGGGTTCGTTCGCCCCCTCTGCTGCGCGATTCTTCTCGATCAGCTCGTTCCTTTTTCTGACCTGGCGTTCGGCGAGTGCGAGCGCGATCCACCCGATCGGCAGCAGCAGCCAGAAGGTGATGAGCCTGAAGGTGGCAACTCCGAGAGCATGGTGGGCCTCGGGCACGCCGCTGACGCCTAAGGAGGCCCCGAGCAGTCCTTCGGTCAGTCCGAGGCCGCCGGGCAAGCCGCTGGCGAGCCCGATGACTGCGGACCCCGGCGCCAGGAAGAGGGAGTCCCACAGGCCAAGGTCGCCGGGGAGGCCTGAGGTGAGCACGAAAAATGCGGCACCGTGCGCGACCCAACCAGATGCTTCGACGATCACGATCGCGAATGCCTGCCAGCTCCACCAGAAGGTGCGAGGGAACTCGAGGCGGGTCCCCGACATGAGGCTGGCGAGTCGATTGCCGAGAAACAGGGTCACGACGATGACCGTTGCGCTCGCGACGGGGGCGAGAAATGGGTTGAATCGCCAGGTCACGAGCCCGGCGAACAGGGCGACGACCGAAACGGCGTCGAGCACGAAAACCGCGCCCTCGGCCTTGAGGTTTTCACCCAGCTTTCCCCGGCCGAGCCGGACCATCAGGTCTGGGCGGATCAACCGGCCAAGCTGAGCGGGCAGCAGCAGGCCGGCCTTGCCGGCAACGCAGACGCAGACACCGGTGAAGTCGGTGGTCTTGAGCCCGAGACGGCTGAGGATCCACATCCAACCCGCCGTTTCTAGACTCAGGTCGAGCATGGCGAACAGCAGAACCAGTGGCAGTAACTTGAGGTTGGACCGCCACAGCTCGGTCACCGCAGCGGCGTCGCCGGCCATGAACTGGCGCACGCCGTAGATTGACACGACAACCAGAATCACAAATCCGACGAGGCGCGCATAGCGCTGCCAGCCGGAAGCAGGAGGGCTCCGGCTCGGGTCGTCGTCTCTCCCCGGTTGGGTCGTCGAGCGGTCGTTCGTTGCTGGGCTTGCGGCCGTCGGCAGCGGTGCCCCCGGGGCGCCGGATGAGTCCTGTCGCTCCTGTCCAGACACAGCGGGATAGTAGGTGTACGGAGGGTCGGAGTCAAACGACAGCAGCTTAACCTGTTGGTTTAACCACTGTTGCGACTTCGTGCGCAGGGCGGATATAATGCGCGTTCGCGCGCTCACTGTGTGACAACGAGAGTGAGCAGCGCGGCCCACCGCGGACCTACGCAGCAGGAGAGCCAATGCCAGTAGCACGACAGAGAATCCACCTGCCGCCGCGCGCCTGGCGGCGTGCCGTGGCAGCGGCAATATCGGGCCGCTTGTGGGACGGCGACGCCATTGCCGGCCTCGAAAAGGCCTTTGCCCGATTTATCGGCACGCCGGACGCCGTCACGGTTCCTTCGGGGCGTGCCGGGCTGCGCTTCATTTTTGACTCCCTCGAGCTCGAGCCCGGCGCCGAAGTCATCTGCTCGGCCTTTGCCTACCCCGTAGTGCCGTTTCTCGCTCACTCTTTGGGATACGACGTGCGCTTTGCGGACTGCGAGCTCGAGACGCTGGGCATGGATCCAGAGTCTTTGAGATCCATGATCTCTGGGCGGACGAAGGTTGTCATCGCAACCCATCTGTACGGTGTGCCATGCCGTATTCGGGAGATCAGGGACCTCGCCGAGGCCAACGGCGCCATCCTCATCGAGGACTGTGCCCACTGCTACGGCGCTTCTATTGCGGGCCAGGCGGCCGGGTCTTTCGGCACCTTTGGTTACTTCAGCTACGAGACCTCGAAACCGATCAATACGATGGGTGGGGGCATCGTCACCACTGCCGATCCGGCGATGGCGACCCGGCTGCGTGAGATTGCCGCCCAGCAGGAGCCGAAAGATCTGAGCTGGCTTCGCAAGAGGTTGACCCGAACCACCTTCGAGGCCACGGTGACCAATCCTCTGGTTTTTGGACTCGGGGTCTATCCGGCTCTTCGCCTGCTGCAGAAAAAGGACGAGGGTGATCGTTTTGCCTCCGGCTACCTGCCGGACGAGACTACCTTGCAAGGCCGTATGGGCCGTTTCACCAACTATCAGGCGATTCTCGGCCTCGATCAGATGCAGACCGTCTTGCCGCAGCTCGAGAAACGCATCAGCAACGCCGAGAGGCTCATGAAGTCTCTCGACGACGTGCTCTGGTTTCAGTCGAACGACGACCCGGAGGTGCGGTCGAACTACATGCTGGTGACCGCGCTCGTGCCTCGGCTGTACGAGGTAAGCGCCCGCTTGCTGCAGCTCGGTGTCGACAGCAAGCACCACTACATGCGTGATTGCACGGGCATCGGCGAGCACGGCGGGTCGTTCCCGTGCGCCGAGCAGGCCGAGCGCGAGGTGCTGCACCTGCCGGCTTACCCCGAAATCAGTGACGCCCGAATCGACTGGATCGCGAAGCAGGTTCGGCGGGTCGTTGCCGAGCTCGGTATCGAGCGGCAGAGACCTCGCCAGGTCTCGTCGTGAACGACGCTTCAGCCGCGTCGCTCGCCGTCCGCCACCGCCTCCTCTTGCTGGCCCTCATCGGCCTGATGCTCTACGTGCCGTCGCTTGGCCTGCATGATCTCTGGTACCCCGACGAGCCAGACATCGGTGAGGTGTGCAAGGCGATGTACGAGAGCGGCGACTGGGTCGCCCCGCGCCGTGTCGGTGTGATCTGGGTGGATTACCCGCCCATGCTCTACTGGGTCGGGACCATCTCGGCCCACGCGCTCGGCGGAATTTCGGAGTTCGCGCTTCGTCTGCCGAACGCACTGGCGGCGATCGCCCTGGTCCTCTTGACGTGTTTGGTGGGGTCGCGCTGGTTCGGGGCAAACGTCGGCTTGTGGGCAGGCTTTACCTTGCTGACGTTCCAACAGTATGTGCAGCAGGCGATCGGTTATCGGCCGGATGTGCTCTTCAGCCTCGCCATCACTGCCGGGTTCTTCGCCTACGCCGCAGGGTCGGGTCTACGGGGGAGGTGGACCCTGCGGGTTGCCGGTTTCGCCTTTTTTGGTCTCGCGATGCTGGCCAAGGGGCCGCTGGGGCTGCTCTTGCCGGGCCTCGTTCTCACCTTGTGGCTTGGTAGCCGGCGTGAGTGGCGGCGCCTCTTCGAGCTGGCGCCCCTGGCCCTGGTCGCGATGGCCGTCTACCTGCCGTGGTTCGTTGCCTGCGCCCGTGCCATGGGGTCCGACAGCATTCTCTACGAACTCTATGCGCAGAACATCGCCCGCTTTTTTGCCGGTGACAGGGGCCATGCGCAGCC
>CAZCEX010000407.1:0-4485 GCA_964497785.1 uncultured Thermoanaerobaculia bacterium
GCGGCGGCTTCGAATCCGGCGACGTGTCGGTTTGGTCGGTGGTCGTGCCATGATTTGAGATCGCACCTCAATAATAAGCCGATGTTCCACAGGGCGGTATTGCTCAGTCTCAATTGAAGCGCCATCTATTCATGCTAAGGTGAATATGGATAGAACGCATGTTTCGGAGGGGACTTATGAGCATTCGTAAATGGTCTGTCGTTACTTTCCTTTTTGTAGTTGCCTCGAGTATCGCCGGCGCCCAGGTTGGTGTGCAGACCCAACCCGCAACCCTGACGATTCCACCGGGCCTGGTCGCTCTCAGTGGACAATCGCAAGCGCCAACCCCAACAGCGAAAGCGATTCAGACCATCCTCGAAGACGACTTTGAAGGATCGTTCCCCGGCCAGTGGGAGCTCTTCTCGGATACGACGACCCACTGGGGGCAGACCACCCATCGCGCGTCGGGTGGCAGCCGAAGCGCGTACTGCGCAGGGGGAGGGGGCATGCCGGCGCCCGCCGGAGGACCATACTTCAACAACCAGGTTACGTGGATGCGTTTTGGGCCTTTTTCTCTTGCGGATGCGACGGAAGCGACAGTGCAGTTCGACCTCTGGATGAAAACCCAGCAGGCAAACGGTGGCGTATTTTTTGACTACTTTTTCTACGGAATTTCCGTGGACGGTGAGAATTATTCAGGCTTCCAGACCGCCGGAAACCCAGCGGTTTGGGACACGCGTCAGTTCAACGTCTCCGAAATCACCGCCGTCACAGCGCTCGGCCAGCCTCAGGTCTGGCTCGCACTCGTGTTCATATCGGATTCATCGATCACCGATGAAGGGGTGTACCTCGACAACTTCAGCTTGACGAAGAGCGTGCCAGGAAACCCGTGCACAGTCAGTTGCTCCGCCAATGCACCCGGCTCCGCGACGGTTGGCGAGCAGGTCAGCTTCACCGGCTCGGCAACGGCCAGCAACTGCACCGGTACGCCGACCTACAGTTGGAACTTCGGTGACCAGACGCAGGCGTCCACAGCACAGAACCCATCGCACGTGTACTCCTCAGAGGGTTCCTACACGTGGACCATGACGGCCAGCGTCGATGGCCAGACCTGCCAGAAAAACGGGTCGATCACTGTCTCGGCCTCTGCGGCCAACTTTGCAGAAGAGTACTGGGTTCCGGCAGCGGCCCACGCCCCCGGGAGCCTCGGAAGCCAGTGGAGGACCGACCTCGGGCTCTATAACCCGAACGATTCGGCAACGGCCCTGCGCATCGATTTTCACGACGGCGCCACGATCCGCTCACTGAACCGCTCGGTCAGCGCGGGCGCGAGCGAGCTGCTCGAGGATGTGATCGGCCTTTATAACGTCACCGCATCGGGCGCCCTGGAAATTCTGACCGAGCAGGAGGTCTACGTGACCTCCCGGACCTACAACGAGGGCGCCTCGGGGACCTTCGGACAGTACCTCGACGGCACCGACCCGATCCAGGCGTTGGGCAACGGTCAGTTAGCCACGCTGCCTCAGCTTCGGGAGGACCCGGCGTTTCGTACCAACATCGGGCTGCTCAATACGTCGGACAGTAATACGGTGGCCCAGGTCGGGCTGTACGACGGCAATGGCGCCTTGTTGCAGACATTCGAGCGCACCTTGAGACCGGGCATCCTGCTTCAGGAGAACCGGCCGTTCGCGAACATCGCGGGCCGGACCGATATCGTTCGTGGTTACGCCACCGTGACCGTGGTTTCGGGCAGTGGTGTACTTGCTTATGCTTCGGTCATCGACAATCAGACGCAGGACCCGACGACCATTCCCATGAAGGGTGGCGCCACAGAGATCCGCCTCGGGTGGATTGCCGCAGCGGCCCACGCCAGCGGCAGCCTCGGAAGCCAGTGGCGCACCGATCTGGGCCTGCTCAACCGACAGGGCGCACCCGCCAACGTGACGATCACGTTGCGAATGGTCAATGCGACCCATGACCTGCCGGCGACCGTCCCGGCCGGCGCACAACAGGTGCTCGAAGACGTCATCGGCATGATGGGCGCCGACGGGGCCGGCAGCCTCGAGATCTCGTCAGACGTTCCGATCTACATCACCTCCAGAACCTACAATCAAGGATCTTCCGGCACCTTCGGCCAGTTCCTGGACGGGTACTCGGCGGACACGGGCGTCGGCTCGGGGCAGACGGTCATCCTTTCACAGCTCAGTGAGAACGCCGCCTACCGCAGCAATACCGGGTTCGTCAATACGTCGAGCGCTGACGCTTCGGTGAAGGTCGAGCTGCTCGCCGCCGACGGATCGGTCCTGGGAGATTTTTCGAAGACGCTCGCTGCGGGTGAGAATTGGCAAAAGAACCGCCCGTTCTCGACGGTCGCCGGCCAATCCAACGTCAGCGGCGGCGCTGCCAGAGTTGAGGTCACATCGGGTTCGGGCGTCATCGCTTACGCCTCGGTGATCGACAGCCAGACCCAGGATCCGACGACCATCCCCATGAAGGGCGGAGGAGAGCTGGGGGGCATTCTGGGGACTGTCAAGGACCCGGCCGGCAGCGCCCTCGCCGACGCGACTGTCGTGGCGGCGGGAAAGACCACCTCGACCAACAGCCAGGGCTACTATGTGCTCGATTCAATCCCTGTCGCGGCGGAGATGCCGGTTGCATTCTCGAAGGAAGGCTACGTGCCGACCACCAAGGTGCTTCGAGTAGTTGCCGGCGAGAGCAATACCCAGAACGCCGTGCTCTTCCCAGCCGAGGCAACAACGACCATTCAATCCAACGTCGGGGGGACCCTGACCACGCCCGACGGCGCGTCGATCACCATCGCGCCCAATACCCTCGTTGACTCGAACGGCCAGACCTTCTCCGGTCCTGCAACGGTCACTCTGACCAGCTTCGACCCCTCCGTTCCGGCCGAGCTCGAAGCATTCCCGGGCACCTTCCAGGGGGTCGACCTCAGCGGCCAGACCGTCTTCATCAATACCTTCGGCTTTGCCGACATCACGGTGACCTCGGGTACCGAGCAACTTCAGCTGACGCAGGGCGCCACGGCGGAGCTGGACCTGCCGATCCCGTCCTCCTTGTTGGACGGCGCGCCGGCCGACATGCCTTCCTGGTGGTTCGACCCGGACTCCCACACCTGGTTCGAGGTCGGCACCTTTACGCGAGACAACAGCACATACCGGACGGGAATCCCTCATTTCTCGATCTGGAACTGTGACGTGGCCGCGACCCGCTGCTATGTCTCCGGGAGAGTGGTCGATGAAGACGGGCTTCCGGTCAAGGGCGCTCGGGTGACCTTCCTGAGCTACCGGAGGGGTGGGGGCTACGTCTCCAGCGGCGAGACCTCGACACCTCGCAACGGCACCTTCCGCGTTCCGGTCGATGCCAATGCGGACATCGAGTTCTGGGCCGAGAAGGGCGACATCGAAAGTGACCATGGGTTCGACCATGCGTGTGCGCACAACGGCGAAATGAACGTCGGCGACATCGTGCTCGCCGTCGGTGGTGGTGGGCCCATCATCGGCATCACCCTGACCTGGGATGAGAATCCGCGTGACCTGGATGCCCACCTGACAGTGCCGGACCGCGCCGGTGGTTGGGAACACATCTACTACAACCACAAGGTCGGCGCCGATGCCGTACTCGATACGGACGACCAGCATAGCTACGGTCCGGAGATCGTCACCGTCCAGCGCATTCCCGATGGTGTCTACCGCTACAGTGTGCACCACTACACAGGTGACGAAGACATTACCCACTCAGGCGCACGAGTCTCGGTTGTCGGGGGTGGTATCTCCTATCGTATCTTCACGCCACCCGGGGGGGCACAGGGGAGAAAAGACTCCTGGAGGGTTTTTGACCTCAATTGTCTCAACGGGCGGTGCACGCTTTCCCGAATCAACGACTACCTGAATGGCGTCTCCGCCTCTGACGCATCTTCGTTCGAACCGTGATGGAAAGTCCGGACGGGCCACAGCTTCAGCCTTGACGTCTGAAGCTGTGGCGGTAGGTCAGAAGGCGCGGCCGATTTGCTCGAGCGCGCGGACCGGGTCGTCGGTCTCCTTCAAGGCAGCCTCTGCCCTCTCGCCGAGGGCTGCGATCAGCTCGAGCGGGCCGGAGACGAGCTGACGGTTGACAATACTCTCCGAGTTGCCGTTCTGATCGACGTAGAGGCCGTCCGGGGGCTCGACGATCTCGAATCCTTCGTATTGGGACGGTGGTTCGGCTGAGCGCACCAGGGCCCAGGCGTCGCGGTCGAAGATAGCGACGTCGACATCACCGGCGCGGGCATCCTTTTCGAGCGGTCGCCAGCCGGCGACCTCGTATTCACCTCTCAATAGCCACAACGGGTCCATAGCGTCCTCCATGTCGGCGACATGGTACCCCGGTTTGGCGAGGAGTGCAGTGTGTGGGGCCGGTTGCTCAGGTAGGATCAACCGGTGGCAGGCGGATTTGACACGCTGGTGATCCTCGGGCCGACGGCTTCGGGCAAGACGCGCCTTGGAGTCG
>CAZCEX010000408.1:0-4480 GCA_964497785.1 uncultured Thermoanaerobaculia bacterium
TGGGGGATTCTCGTCCTTTGCGACGCCGACGCCGGGGGCGGCGAACGGCCCTTCCGAGGCGTTCACCGGCGGTCCGCTCGTCATCTCCGAGTTCCTGGCGTCGAACAGCACGAACATCCAGGACGACACCGGTGCGTACTCCGACTGGCTCGAGATCCACAACACCGGCACGACACCCGTCGATCTCTTCGGGTGGCATCTCACCGACGACGCCGTCGCCCCGACGCAGTGGACGTTCCCGGCGACGACGATCGATCCCGGCGCGTACCTGGTTGTGTTCGCGACGGGGACGAGTCAGACCGCGGGTGAGCTCCACGCCAGCTTCAAGCTCGGGGCGAGCGGCGAGTACCTCGGCCTCATCCAACCCGACGGCGTGACCGTCGAATACGCGTACGCTCCGGCTTTCCCGCCCCAGTACACCGACGTCTCCTACGGCGTCCCCTCCGACGGCGGCTTCTCGTTCTTCAACACCCCGACGCCGGGGGCTGCGAACGGTCTCTCCGAAGGTCTCAGGGTCGCTCTACCGGTGTTCTCCGTCCAACGCGGGCTCTACGACGCCACATTCGACCTCGTGTTGACCCCCGGGACGGACGGCTCGACGATCCGCTACACCACCGACGGCTCGGAACCGACGGCGGCCTCTCCCCTGTACACGGCCCCGATCCCGATCACGACCACGTCGACCGTGCGGTCCGCCGCGTTCCTCTCGGGATGGTTCGATTCGGAGATCGCAACCCACACCTACATCTTCGTCGCGGACGTCCTGACGCAGCCGGCCGTGATTCCCAACTATCCGAACAACACCTACAACGTGTTCTGCGGCGATTCCGCCCTGCACGACAACGAGATGGATCCGAGCATCGTGAATAGCCCGCTCTACAGCGGCGAGATGGACGCCGCGATGCGCGCGATCCCGACGATGTCGCTCGTCCTCGATCCGGACGACATCTTTGGCGGCGACGGGTTCTACGACAACGATGATGTGATCAAGAACGCTTCCGTCGAGGTGCTTTACCCGGGCAACCCGACCGCCAACGAGCAGGCCGAGGCCGGACTCGAATCGCATTCGCACATAGCGCTCAAAGAGTCGATGCGTCTCAACTTCAAGTCGGAGTACGGCGATTCGGTATTCGTGACCGATCTCTTCAGGGACACCGCACCGGTCAACGCAGCTACCGCCACCGATCAGCAGAAACGCATCGTGTTGCGTGCCGGGTCCGACCATTCCTGGACACGCTGCACCTCCGCGGACAAGACGACGTTTACTGAAGATCAGTTCTACCGCGACTCACAGATCGCCATGTCCGGCATCGGATCGCACGGCACGTTCGTCCACCTCTACATCAACGGCATCTACTGGGGCCTCTACAATCCGTCCGAGCGCCCCGACGAGCACTTCACCTCTGAGTATCTCGGGGGCGATTCGGATGACTGGTTCTTCACCAAGCATGGTGACACCGTAGACGGCGACCCCGCTCGCTATGAATATCTCATTGGCGCCCTCAAAGACAAGGACCTCACGGACCCTGCGAACTATGCGGAGTTCCAGGAGTATCTCGATATCGATGAATTCATCGACTACCTGCTGATCACCTGGTACATGCAGATTGTCGACTGGGTCGATGCAGACCCGGACAACAACTGGTACTACGGCAACCGAAGCGACGCCGCGCCCGAAGGTTCGACACCCGGTCAGTTCTATGGCTGGGACGGCGAGATAGCGTGGGCGATCGCACCTTGGTACGACGGCGTGTCGGACTCCTACCGCGGCCCGTGGGTGCACCCGGCGTTCCGCGACGGTGAAGGCGGCGACGGCGAACCGATCACCGAGTTGTGGCACGCCGCCCGCCAGAACAGCGACTTCATGGCGACGTTCGCCGACCGCGTCGAGAAGCACCTCAGCGCCGACGGCGCCCTCACCGACGCAAACTCCCTCGGTCGGTGGAACACCCTGAATGCAGCGATCTACCAGGCGATCCTCGGCGAGTCGGCTCGCTGGGGCGACGGCCTCGACGACGGAACCACTCGCACCCGCAGCAACCAGTGGCAGACCGAGGTCGACGCGATCGCCGACGTCCTCGACGGCTCCGCCGCCGAGTTCATCACCGCGCTGCGCGCCGAGGGCTACTACCCCTCGTTCGACGCCCCGGTTTACAGCCAGGACGGCGGCCTCATCGAACCGGGCTTCGATCTGACGATCACGAACCCCGGCGGATCCGGCACCGTCTACTACACGACCGACGGCTCCGACCCCCGCGGCGTCGGAGGTGCCATCGGCGCCACCGCAACGGCGTATGCCGCCCCGATCGATCTGCAGAACACCACAACGGTCAAGTCCCGCGTCAAGATCGGCAGTAGCTGGAGCGCCATGACGTCGGCGGATTTCCTGGTGGAATCGCCGCTCCGCATCACCGAGATGCACTATCACCCGGCGGATCCGAGTGCAGCCGAGACCGATGCGCTTCCCCCACCGCCGGCGGACCTGCCGGATGCCGATGACTTCGAGTTCATCGAGATCCAGAACACGGGGACGACGGCCGTCGATCTCGACGGGGTGGCGTTCACCGACGGTGTCGCCTTCACGTTCCCCGCAATGACCCTCGACCCCGGTGCCTACGTGGTTGCGGTGCAGAACCAGGCGTCGTTCGAGGTCCGCTACGGCACCGGCCTGCCGGTCGCCGGCGAGTACACACCCGACAACTTCTCCAACGGTGGCGAGCGGGTCATCCTCACCGACGCGTTCGGCGTGCCGATCCACGACTACACCTACGACGACAAGACTCCCTGGGCCACGACTCCCGATGGTGACGGCCCATCCCTCGAGGTGGTCGACACGGAGGGTGACTACAGCGACCCGACCAACTGGGCGGCCAGCGTCAACGTCAGCGGCTCGCCGGGCGCCGCGCCGTCTACGGATGGAACGCCGCCGGTCATCACGCTCGTGGGTTACAACCCGCAGGGCATCGCTGTCGGCGATAGCTATGTGGAGTTGGAGGCGACGGCGTCCGACGATGTCGACGGCAACCTCTCGGTGTCGATCGTGATTGATGCCACGGACGTGGATACGGGCACGGTTGGGTCGTATGACGTGCGGTACAACGTGACGGATGCGGCGGGGAATCCGGCGGTCGAGGTCGTGCGAACGGTCAACGTCGTGGAGCCGTTGCCGCTGCGGATCACCGAGATGCACTATCACCCGGCCGATCCGAGCACGGCCGAGGGCTTGTCGGGATTCGGCAACTCAGACTTCTTCGAATTCATCGAGATCCAGAACACGGGAACCACGGCGCTCGATCTTGCTGGCATGGCGTTCACCGAGGGCATTGACTTCGTGTTCCCGACGATGACCCTCGATCCGGGGGCACACACGATCGCGGTATCGGACGAGGATGGTTTCGAGTTCCGCTACGGCACCGGCTTCAACATCGCCGGCGAGTACCCGAACCAGCTGTCCAATGGCGGCGAGCAGGTCGTGCTCCAGGAGGCGTCGGGGCTGGTGATCCACGACTACACCTACGACGACAAGGATCCCTGGGCGGAGACGCCCGACGGCGACGGCCCGTCGCTCGAAGTGATCGACACTGAGGCCAACTACGGCGACTACGCGAACTGGCAGGCCAGCGCCAATACCGGTGGCTCACCGGGTACTGCGCCGGTCACCGATGTCACGCCGCCCGTGATCACACTGTTGGGTGAGGCTTTGGTCTCGGTTGAGGTGAACGGAACCTATGAGGATGCAGGTGCGACGGCGTTTGATGTGCCAGACGGGGATTTGACGTTGTCGATTCTGACGGTGAATCCGGTGGACACGTCCACAGTTGGGGTCTATGAGGTCACGTACAACGTCGAGGATGCGGCGGGGAACCCGGCGGTTGAGGTGGTACGGACGGTGAATGTGGACCCGGCGCCACACTTCACGGTGCAGCGCGATACGGGTGAGGTGTGGGGTGAGGGTTGGGAGCCGAATTCGACTGTGACGGTTTCCCTGACAAGCGACACTCTCCCGACCGATTCGTACCCAGTCGTGGCAGACGCGTTCGGTACCTTTGAATCGGGCGGCAGTTTCGGCTACCCCCTGAATCCGGGCGACGAAGTGACGGTCTACGACGGAGTTTCGACCCGCGTCTTGGTGCTGTCGGAGATCGCCGTGACTCTCGTGGACCCCGATACGGACATGGTGACCGGTACGGCTGTGCCTGGCACCGCGGTACAAGTATTGGTCCACGAGGCGGGTGTAGGCGTCGAGGTGATTGCGGACGGAACCACTGGGCTGTGGGCGGCCGACTTCAGCGGCGTGTTCGATCTTGTCTTTTCGACCAGTGGTGCGGCGTCGACTCGCAACGCTGAGGACAATCAGACGCAGGTGGCGTGGGGCGTTGTGCCGAGTTTGTTGGGTTCGTCGGTTGGGTTTTCGGGTGGTGATTTGGTGGATGCTGGTGGGGTGTCGGGTCTGGCGGGTGACGCTAGTTTCAAGTTGTGG
>CAZCEX010000409.1:0-4478 GCA_964497785.1 uncultured Thermoanaerobaculia bacterium
CCTCGGCAACGGGGCCGACTTCTCCAACGTGGGTGCGATCACCATGAGCGTGACCAGCGTCGAAGAGGATGTGGATCTGGCGCTGCTCGAGACCATCGGACCGGCCATCGCCCTCGGAGACGCTCTCAAGATCGACACCCTGGTGGTGGACAACGACGGCGACGGCCACGCCGATCCCGGGGACACCCTGCGCTACACCATCACCGTGACCAACACCGGCGCCGAGGCGACCTCGGTCAGCCTCGACGACGTGATCCAGCCGAACCTCACGGTGGTGGCGGACAGCCTCTTCACCGAACCCATCGCCCTGCCCGACACCTATATCGCCTGCGGCAACACGATGCTTTCGGTCGACGCCTCACCGGCCTTGCCCGGCTTGACCGCCAACGACCACGACCCGGATGGTGAGGCATTCTCCATCAGCACCGCCTTTCCCCTGACATCCGTTCGCGGCGGGTCGGTGGACAACGTCAACCCGAATACGGGAGCTTTCGACTATGTGCCACCGGCGGGTTTTCGAGGGGTCGATGGATTCACCTACGAGATCCAAGATGTAGGTCTGAGAACCACCACCGCGACGGTGACGCTCATGGTCAACGGGCTGGTGTGGTTCATCGACAACAGTGCGGCGGCCGGAGGGACAGGGGTCCAGACCTCACCCTTCAACAACCTGGGCGATGCTCAGGCGGCCTCGGGTCCCGGTGACACCATCTTTGTCTATGCGGGCGTCGGCGACACCGGCGCCGGGATCGTTTTGCAGGATGGTCAACGGCTCATCGGTGAGGGCGTCGGCCTCTTGGCGTGCGGCAACCAGGTCGTGCCGGCGGGCAGCCCGCCCACCCTGGTCAACTCGAGCGGTGCGGTGGTCAATCTGGCCAACGCGAATCGCATCGCCGGGCTCAACATCGAGCCTGAGACGTCGAACAACGCCATCGTTGGAAGCGGTACAAGCGGGCTTTCTGTGGAATCGGTCGGGATCGACACCAGCCGCGGTGGCGCCGCCAACGGAGGCATCAGCCTGGTTTCCTCCACCGGGACTCTGACGTTCGACCAGCTTGCCGTCACCGGCGCCGGGACCGGCGAGGCATTTGCGGTGGCCATGGGCGACCCCCAGATCACCGTCACTGCGAGCGCCCTCGCACCCACCGGCGGGAGCTTGCTTGCTGTCAGCAACATGACCGGTGGCTTCGTTGACTTCCAGGCATCGACCGCGTTGTCACTGACGGGCGGCGCGGGTGACGCGGTGTCGATGCAAAACAACGCCGCGACCATCACCCTCGCCGATCTCGGCAATCTGTCCACGGGTAGCGGTGGCGGCCTGCTGATCACCAACAGCGGCACCGTCAACTTCGGGACCCTGGCCGGTATCACCGCCACCGGAGGTCCGGCCCTTGATATCTCGGCGACGACGGTGACCAGCCTCGGCGGCGGCGCCCTGACCTTTTCCAGTTTGTCGAGCACCGGAAGCCCGGGCAGAGGTGTTGATCTCGACGGGGTCGCGCCGGCGCTCACGGTGAACGGAACCACGATCGTCACCTCATCGACGGGAGACGGCATCGTGCTGTCGGGCGCCAACGGACCAGTGATCTTCAATTCGGTGGACATCAACACCACGGGCGGCGCGGGTCTGTCGGTCAGCGACAACCCCGAGGCTGTGACCGTCAACGGTGGGACGATTCAGGGAACCCTCGACGCGGTCTCGCTGAGCAACGCATCAGCCATCACCCTCGTCTCGACGACCATCTCGAACAACAGCGACTCGGCCATCACCGGGACCGATGTGACCGATCTGGTTCTGAGCTCGGTCAATCTGAGCGCCAGCGGCGACTCGGTGGGTGAGAACAGCGTCGATCTCACCAATTTGCGGGGCTTGCTCAACGCCTTCACCAACTCCACGTTCACCGCCTCGACGACGGCCGAGCGGTTGGTGCGGATCAATAACCTGGTGGGTGGAGCGGTGGCGGATGTGCTGACCATCACCGGCAGCACCTTCCAGGGCACCTTCGCCTCTTCCGTCGGCGCCGATCTGCTGGAGATCACCCTCAACGGCGCCGCCAAGCTCGACGCCGACATCACCGGATCGACCTTCACAGACGGCCGAACCAACGGGATTCAGATGTTGGTGGAGGACACCGCCGCGGGTGGGCTCGATGTCTCCGGGTGCACCTTGACCAACCAGGGCGTTGGCATCGACATGGGGGTGGCCGGAAGCGCTTCCCTCACCTTTGACGTGTCGTCAAACCCGGCGATTACCGCGCGGCCGGGCTACGGCGCCACGATGGTCAACCTCTTCACCGATGACGCCGCAACGGCCACCGGCCGGGTCAACAACAACCCGAACATCCGTTGCGGTGGGGCCGGAACCAGCGGTTTCGGAATCCGCTTCAACATCAACGGGAACTCCAACGCCACTGTTGAGGCCGTCAACAACACCATCAGCGAAATCGGATGGGACATTGGGATCGACGCGGTCGCCCGCGGCGGCTCAGGTCGCCTCGACGCGACGATCACCAACAACAACGTGACCGTCCACCCATTGCCATCGCCCTCGTGGTACGCCATCCGCACCCAGGCCCAGGACAACAACACCGTCTGCGCCAACGTGGTCAACAACACCGCATCGGGTATGGACTTCGAGGCTTATCGCGAGAGAACCAGCAACGCAGGCTCGACGGTGCTCCTGCAGGGCTTCAACACCAACGCGACAACGACCTGGAACAACAACGGCAACACACCGGCGGGATCGGTGAGCGAGAGCAACAACGGGACCCTGGGCGGCGCGACCTGCAACACGGTGCCCTAGGGGAACCGGCGAGAGAACGGAGGTAATCGGATGTCGGAACCATTCCTGGCCGAGATCAAAATCGTGGGCTTCAACTTCGCCCCACGGGGTTGGGCCTTCTGCGACGGGCAGATCCTGCCCATCAATCAGAACCAGTCGCTCTACTCGTTACTCGGCACCACCTATGGCGGCGACGGCCGGACCTCATTCGCCCTGCCCGATCTCCGAGGCCGGACACCGCTCCACCCGGGCGCCGACGGGGTGACCCTGGGTCAGAAGACGGGCGAAGAACGTCACGCCCTGTCCATCGCCGAGATGCCGGCCCATACCCACACGGCGCAGGCCTCGTCGGCCGTGGGCAACATCCCGATTCCGGACGGCCGCGTTCTTGCCGACACAGCTCCCGCAGAGGTCTACCACGGCGATGAAAACCGGGTGGCCATGAGGGCGGGAACCGTCGCCAACGCGGGCTCGAGCCAGGGGCACGAAAACATGCAACCGTATCTCACGCTGAACTTTTGTATTGCGCTTCAGGGCCTGTTCCCGTCGCGGAACTGAGAGGGGAGCCACCATGTCCGATCCATTTGTCGGTGAAATCCGGATGTTCGCGGGCAACTTCGCGCCCCAGGGCTGGGCCCTCTGCGATGGTCAGCTCCTCGCGGTTTCGCAGAACGACGCGCTCTTCTCGCTCTTCGGAACGATCTATGGCGGCGACGGGCGGACCACCTTCGGCCTGCCCGATCTTCGCGGTCGGATCCCGATCCACGCCGGCTCCGGGCCGGGGCTGTCGTCGCGCCAGATTGGCAGCAAGGCCGGCAGCGAGAGGGTCACCCCGACCGTGAACCAACTCCCGCGCCACAGCCATCCCATGCAGGCCACCGAGAGCCTGGCCGACTCGCCGAATCCGGGCGGTAACATCGCCGCCAGGTCGACCATGGTGGATCTCTACACCAACGAGAATCCGAATACGGCCCTTGCCGGCGCCTCCATCACATCGATCGGCGGCAACCAGTCGCACACGAATCTCATGCCGTTTCTGTGTGTGCACTTCATCGTGGCTCTCTTCGGCATCTATCCCTCGAGAAACTAGGAAACCAGGAGGTCGCCGTGTCGGAACCATTCATTGCCGAGATCCGGATCTTTGCCGGCAACTTCGCTCCGCGAAGCTGGGCGTTCTGCAACGGACAGCTCTTACCGATCTCCCAGAACACGGCGCTGTTTTCGCTCATCGGGACCACCTACGGCGGTGACGGGCGAACGACCACGGCGTTGCCCAATCTTCAAGGCCGGGCGCCCATGCAACCCGGGAGCGGACCCGGATTGACCACCCGTCGTCTCGGCGAGAGGGCGGGCGCCACAACCGCCACCCTCACCGAAGCGCAGATGCCGAATCACAACCACAGCCTCATGGCGTGGGGCGATTACGCGGAAGACCCCGGCCCTGCCGGTAAGAGCTTCGCCCGGTCGCTAGGTGGATTGGCCTACCGGGCCGCCGACAATCTCGTCTCACTGGATGCGGAAGCGATGCCATCGGCGGGTGGGTCGGGTGCACACAACAACCGCCAGCCCTACCTCGGTCTCAACTTCATCATCGCGCTGCAGGGACTCTACCCATCGAGGAGCTGAGGTGAAACCTCGCGTCCCGATCATCGGTGTGCTGGCCGCGGTCGCATTCGCGGCAGCGTTCGTCGTGTCG
>CAZCEX010000410.1:0-4473 GCA_964497785.1 uncultured Thermoanaerobaculia bacterium
CGCCCTCTTCGATGGTCGGCGGGTCGGTGAGGATGAGGTCGCCTAGGTGATCGGAGGCGATGTCGGGATATCCCAACTGGTCGTGTGCCTGGTAGAAGTAGGGGTCGAAGAAGTCAAAGGTCGCGTCGGAGGCGTAATCCCAACCGACAATGACGTCGATGAACTGGTAGATCGCATTGTCGGCGGCCGTCACCGCGGGGATGAAGTCACAGAACCTCTCGCCGTTGTACTGCCAGAAGGTGAAAGGTATCTCGAGCACGATCGACTCGAAAGCCGGCTCGTAGCCTCCGATGCGGTCGAAGGTGTTCGGGTAGGTACTGCTCTCCATGAGGTCGAGCATCGCCTGGCGGCGGTTGAGGGTCTCCTCCTGAATGTCCCAGAGCTTCTGGTTGCACTCCGGGGTGCCGACGTTGGTCAAGAAATCGATGTAGCGCTCGTCGGGGGCGGCGAAGGAAATCGGCGCCACGTACGGCACGGTGATGTCGACGTCGTTCGGGTAGAAGCGGCGATGGTAAACGGCCGTCATGCCGCCCTTGCTGTGGCCGGTATTGATCCAGGCAGCATCGTAGATCGGCTTGAAGGCCTCGACGATGCGATGGTGGTCGGCGGCGGCCTGCTCGATCGTCAGGAAGGACCAGTCGTCCCATGACGGCCGCGAGTCTCTGAAGTAGCGGTGCTCAACGACCAGCTGGTTGGCATCGAGCATCTCGGTCAGCTCCGCCTGGAAATCGCCGCCGCCGTTCGAGTAACCGAGAGTTTCCAGAACCATCGGTGCGTCGTAGGATCGGTGGTGTAGCGTCATGAACTGGTTGAACTCGCCGGCGCTGGGGTCCTGATGATCTACGGGTTGTGTGTAATAAAGGTAAAAGAAGCGATAGCCCTCGAGATCGCTGTCCAGCTCGTACGAGATGAGGCCGTCGATGGCGGCCAGTTGGTCCGCGATGTCGAGCGGGCATTCAGGCACTGATTTTGGGGTAATGGTCGTCGGGTCGCCGGTGCGATTGTCGACAACCGAGCCGTAGGCCCAGATCCCAGAGCCCGATACGGCGGTGACGATCGTATAGCCACCGACGATGTCGGAGCGTCCGAATCGACGCTGATAGACCTGATTTTCCTGCACGGTCTGCCCGACCGGGATGTCCAGGGCGAAGGTTCCGACCTCGGTACCGAGGCGGTCGTGCAGCGCGACAGAGACCGACGCCTGCTCGGAACCCATGTTGAGTACGCCGATGTTGGTTCGGTAGGCGTCGTCCTCTGTCAGCTGCTGGAGTGTGAACGAAGCATTGCTCGCCAGTCCGTCAGCAGGACGGACGCCGTCCAGGGACTGACCGAAGGTACCCGATGCGGCCTGATTGAAGGTCCTCGAGGTGATCGTCACGCCGATGTCGGAGACGACCTCGATAGCGCCGGTCGCGTCGACTTCGGTGAGCATACCGACGACGTCGGGGAAGATCTGCTGCTCTCCCGCGGGGATGGTGAAGGACTCGCTGACGACAAAAGTCGCCGTGTGCAGCCGCAGCTCGACAGTTGCCGAGATCGGGCACAGGTTGAGCACCGCGAGGTCGGTCCGCCAGACCGCGCCCTCGAGGCCGGCAGTGTGTGCTGCAGCTGCCACCCAGCTTGTCTCGTCCGCAGCGACCGGTATGGTCGTTGCAAGCACACAAAGGGTGAGCAATAGGGTATTTCTCAATGATGTCGATCGCATGTGGTCCTCCTCCTCGAGCGAATGCAAGGGCAGCCGCTCCTGAGATGATACGCATGATGATCAGGATGTTTTCGGTTTTTTTGGTGGGGAGAGCCAGAGAAAAAACAAACCCACAAGGGTCATCGAGCTGAGGGCGAGGCCGACCTTCATTGAAACGGGATCATAGCGCCAGGTGACGACCGACTCGCCGGGCGGGACCTCTACCGATTGCAGAACGTTGCGGTAGGGCGTGACCTCGGCTGGAACGCCGTCCACCGTCGCCTTCCAACCCGGAAAGACGCGTGCGCTGCGCACCAGGCGTGCACCGCTTGGGGTCGTGACGCGAAAGCTGACGCGCGAGGCCGAAGCCTCGAGTGCCTCGACCGCCGGCTCTCGGTCACCTCCGTCGACCAGAGAGGCGCCAGGGGGGGCATGGGTGTTCTCGAGCACGCACATGCCGCCGGACGACAGCGCGTGGCGCCAACGTTCGGGGTGCGGCATGGACAGGGGCTCGAGCACATCGTAGGCGAGCGAGCCAGGGTGCGGATTTCCGTTCACTTTGAGACCTCCGTCCGGAACTGGGCGGAGCCACGCTGCGGGAGGTATACCCTGCACGTGCGATCTCAACTCGAGTTGGTAGCTCCCAGCCTGGAGATGGAGTTCGTCCTCGAAATGAAACTCGAAGTACGCGATACCCGTGATCTTTTGTGCTCGGATCGACGTTTCGGCGAGCCCCTCGCCTCGGTCCGAGCGCAGCACCAGAGCAATCGTTCCTTCGGCCGGTGACCGGGCGCCATTCATGAGCACAGCAAAGCCTTCGATGGCGATGTCACGATCGACAGTGAACTGCTGGTGGATCTTGAGTGCCCTAGCCAAGGGGATCGAAAGGTCGGGACGACTGCGGGGGCCCGGGGCCAGGACATCGCGAGCGACCGCACACGGGGTGACCAAAAACCGCACCGAGAGCAGGTCGAAGAGCTCGCCAGCGCCGAGGTTGGTGCGGGTGAAGGCCGGGAAGGCAGCAGTCGGTGTGACCCAGGCGTCGGCCACGAGTCCTTCGAGCAGGGCCTTCTCCGCAGTGGTGTGGAACCCGTGTGCGAACCACTCGGGAATGCTGTAGTTCGACAGAGTGCCCGCGGTGATGAACCCCTCCGCGACAACGCTCTGGCCCGGCTCGAGCGTGTCCTGAAGCCAACGGGTCACGGATGTCTCCGGCAAGAAGGCGGATACGGGAACGACGGCGTTTTGTGCCCGGCTGACTCGGGCCAGGTCCGCGGCCTGCACGGCAATGAGGCCGGCAGCGGCGATGGGAAACCACCGCCACCAGGCGGGATTATTAGGCTTGCGTGCGTGGTCGATGAGCCTCTCGAGGCCGATGCCGGCCAGGATCGCAACGGCCAGGCCGTAGACCACCACCAGCCGGTTGTTGGGGTTAACGTCGAGGCCGGGCAGACGGTAGAAGAGATCGGCCACGGGCTTCGGGAAATGGAGGGCAAGCATGAGCGAAGCCACCGTGGCGGAGGTCCAGAACATGGCGCCGGCTCGGGCGGCTGCCAAGCGACCTGCCGCGTACGGGGCGGCGCCGACGAGCGCCAGGACCAGGGCCAAGATTCCTGCGTATCCGGTCGTCTCCGGGTGTGGTGTGCCGCCGGCCAGGGGAGCAAAAAACAGCGCCCTGGGATCGACGGCGGGGCCGGCCGGGCCACGGTACGCGAGATCGACATGATGGAGGAACTCGAGCGAAGGCAGGACCTGAACGCCGGCAATGAGAACTCCGAGCAAAAGTCCCGAGCCGGCGAAGGAAATCTGTCGAAAGACCGTCACCCAGGGTGCGCCGCTGCGTTTGAAGCTGATCCCTCGAAAGGCAACATAGGCCACAGCGAGGTAGAGGCCGTAGGCGGCGATAGCTGGGAAACCGCCGAAGAGCAGGCCGGACGTGGCAAGGGCCAGGACGGCAAGGGCTCGTCGATCAGGCAAATCCATTGTTCGTACCAACGCCCACATCACCCAGGGGATCCAGGCGCTGGTGGCAGCGTGCGGCCACATCATCCACGATACGTTGAAGCCGCACAGCATGAAGGTCACGGCGGCGAAGAACGCTCCGACCGAACCTGTCCATTTCCTGGCGAGCAGATGAGCGCCGAGACCGCCGATCACCATCTGGAGGACGAGACCGAGACCGAACCCGATGGCATCCCCGAATACGACGAACATCCAGAATCGGGGTGTCAGGGCGCCGTTGAAGAGCAGTTGCCATCCAGGCTCGCCGCCGCCGGGAAGCGGGTTCCACGTCGGCAGAGAGCCACTTCGGATTGCGGACTTGAGGAAGAGCCATCTTGGCAGCAAGCCGTCGAGGATGTCGGTACGGTGAGGAGATACCGAATCGACGTCGATCTCGGCCTCGCGCCAGCCCGGGTGCTCGGCAAGCAGATCCATCGGCGCCACCGTTTCCCCGGCGAAGAAGTTGGCGCCGAGCACGACGATCGCCAGCGCGAGAAGCAGTCCAGTCACCGCCGCGACCTCGCGGGGTGTGACAGCGCCGGGTTTTGTTGCGTGCTCGCTTCGCATCGCAGACAAGGTTAGCGTGGACCGGTGCAGACTGATCATAACGGGGGGGCGAAGCCGTAGGAGAATCTCGTTGCCGCAACGACGATTTCCCGAAGCGTCTCGCACCTGATGAACCCGCAGCAGGCTTCCCCTGCCGCCTCGGCCCGCGACGGCCGGGTGCTGCTGCCGCTTCTGGGCTGCGCCCAGCTCGTCGCGCCGCTTCGCTTTGCTCCTCGGCGCTA
>CAZCEX010000411.1:0-4460 GCA_964497785.1 uncultured Thermoanaerobaculia bacterium
ATGCGCTTCTTCGGTAACGACAACGATAACGGGCTCGGGCTCGGGCGAAAAACACGCGGTTGGCCAGGCTTTCAACGAAATCGCCGAGCGACAACTTCTGACCAGGACTTGACCGCGCATCGCAGCGCCCTCAGCTCAGCGAAAACCTCACGGTCAAGATGTACTGCACCCGCACCGGCAGGCCGCGGATGGTGGAGGGCTGGAAGATCCACTGGCTGGCCGCCTTGACGGCTTCTTCCGTGAGGCCGAACGGCAGACGCCGGAGGACCTCGATTTTGTCGACCCGACCGGTCCTCCCAATTGTCAGGCTGAGGATGACGGCGCCTTCTTTGCGCAGTTGGCGGGCCGTCTCGGTATACCTTGGCTCCACCTTGTAGATCAGAGCAGGCGGTTCGACATCGACCCCCACGAGAGCCATGGTCCTCTCGGGTGGAGGCGTCGGAGCTTGGGGAAAGTGGGGAGCCGGTGGGCCGGGCATACCGGGTGAGTCGGGCTCCTCTGGGGCAAAAACATCCTCGCGAACAATGGTCGGCTCCTGGTCTACCGGTCCGGGTATCGGAACCGATACCACATCAACAGGAGTCCGGTGCACGGCAGCGGGAGGAGGCGGAGATGGTGGTGCGGGTCGGAAGGGTCGGAGCCGGTGCACCCGGACCGGTGGTTCGGGAGGCTCGGGCGCCGAACGAGCGATCGTGGGCCAGTTGATGATGAACAGGGCGACGTGGGCCAAGACAGCGATGCCGACCCCGACGCGCGTGCGGCGACGCTCGGCGACACGAGGTTCGTAAAGGAAAGTGAGGCTTCCCATATCGGGTGCATCCTGGCGGGTGGGTTTCGTGATCATCGTGCCTCCCTTCGTCGTTGGTTCCTGGGAAGTGAGACCCCGAAACGTGCCGGAAGTTCCACCGCCGCTGTCAAGGGCGCCAGCAATCAGCTGTCAGCAGAGCCTCTTGCAAAAACCATAGACCCTAGTGTGCAGATCTAACCCTGCCGATAGCGGGCGGGGAGGACGCCCGCGCCACAATAGGCTGTTTCTTGTAGCGTGGGCGTCCCCGCCCGCGATCTCGCGCCCTTTCTGCAAGAGGCTGAGCAATCAGCTATCAGCGATCAGGGCCTCGGCCACGGAGGTCTCGGCCACGGAAAAACGGCCGCCCCGAAGGGCGGCCGTTTTTATGATCAATAATGCTTCGTCAAGAGTGCACGGGCAGCTTGATCGCGTTGCGAAGGACATGAAGAGAAGCTACGGGAGCAATTTTCAAGGTAAAGGCGCCGGTGGGACAACACTCGACGATCTTGACGATGTTCTCGAAATCGACGTCGGCCAGGGATTTTTTGAGCGGCGGAGCGATCGACGTTCCGAATCCGCGACCGACGAATCCCAGTGCCGGGACCTTGAGCACCTCATCGCAGAGACGAACGCAGATGCCGCAGAGGATGCATTTCCCCGGCTCGAAGTGAATGTCCGGGTGGGAGTCGTCGATCGCAAAATCCCGGTGGTCGCCGAAAAAACGCATAGGGTCGACGCCGTACACCTCGGTCAGGTCCCGGAGCGTGCAGTTGTTGACGGCTCGGCAGCCGCAAGCCAGGCAACGGCCGGCTTCCTCGAGACCTGCTTCTTTGCTGAAGCCCTTCTCGACCTCGTGGAACGAGGTGCGGCGTTCCTCCATCTCGATGAGAGGCATGTCTTCGCGATCGTGGGGCTGCGTGTCGCCGAAGATGTCTCGCGGCAGATCCTTCCAGCTGCCCATGGTCGAGTTGTAGATCCCCGGGTCGCCGACGACCTTTTCGCCCTTGAAGAGCTGGTTGATGCTGACGGCCGCCAGACGACCCATCGCCGAGGCCCGCACGGCGATGTCGGGACCGAGCACGGCGTCGCCGCCGGCAAAGACGTCCGGCACATTGGTCTGACAGGTGCGGTCGTTGATTTCGGGGGTGCCCCAGCGGGACATCTCGATTTCGTTCTCCCCGAGGCAAGAAGCATCGACGCCCTGGCCGATGGCGGCGACGACGTTGTCCACCTCGATGATGTACTCGCTGCCTTCCTTCGGCACCGGGCGTCGGCGCCCGGAGGCGTCGGGTTCACCGAGCTCCATCTTGATGCAGTGTACGGCGAGACCCCCGTCGACCTGCTCGACCTTGGTCGGTGCAGCGAGGATCTGGAGCTCGACCCCTTCTTCCTCGGCCTCGTTGATCTCGTAGTCGAAGGCGGGCATCTCTTTGCGTGAACGCCGGTAGAGGATGAAGACCTTCTCGGCGTCGAGGCGGACTGCGGTGCGCGCGGCGTCGATGGCCGTATTGCCGCCGCCGACCACCATCACCCGGTTGCCCACCGTCGTGCGTTTGCCGGCCGACGCTTCGTAGAGGAAATCGAGGGCCGAGAGCACACCCGGCAGGTCCTCGCCTTCGCAGCGCAGCTTCGAGGCGCGCTGCGCGCCGATTCCGATGAAGACGGCGTCGTGCTTTTTCCTCAGATCCTCGAAAGTGACGTCTTTGCCGATCGTCGTGTTGTAGCGGAACTCCGCCCCCATCTGCTCGACGACCTCGACCTCGTTGTCGATAACGTCGCGTGGTAAACGGAAGGCGGGGATGCCCCAGCGCATCATGCCGCCGGGCTTGTCATACATCTCGTACACCGTTGCCGCGTGGCCGTGAATGCGCAAGAAATAAGCCGCGGCGATGCCGGCGGGACCGGCGCCGATGATGCCGACGCTCTTGCCCGTGTCCGGTTCCTGTTCGGGGCGGTACATGTGGTCGCTGCCGAGGGTCGGGTCGACGGCGAAACGCTTGAGGTTGCAGATCGCCACCGGCGAGTCGAGGTTGTTGCGACGGCAGGCGCCTTCACAGGGTCGTGGGCATACCCGCCCCAGGGAGGCCGGGATCGGCATGCTCTGCTTGATGAGAGCCTCTGCTGCATCGAAGTCTTTGTTGTTAAGATAGTTGAGGAATCCTGGAATATCGACGTGGCAGGGACACTCGCTGACACAGGGCCCAACGCAGTCACCGACGTGGTCGGACAGCAGCAACTCGAGGCACATCTTGCGGGCGCCGCGGATGTCGTCGTTTATGGTGGTGACGTTCATGCCGTCCGTTACCGGCGTGGCGCAGGAGGGCATGAGGTTGGGCCGGCCCTCGATCTGCACTACGCAAATAAAGCAGGAACCGAAAGGTTTGAGGTCCGGGTGGTGGCAGAGGGTCGGGATGTCGATTCCGATGGAGTTGGCCGCCGCGAGGATGGTGGACCCCTGCTCGACCTCGACCGAGTTGCCGTCAATGGTCAGGCTGATTGTGCTCATACATCCTCCTCAAATGACATGCACTGCGTCGAACTTGCACTTGTCGCGGCATACGCCGCAGCGGATGCACGCCTCTTCGTCGATGACGTGCAGCTCCTTTTTGGTGCCGGCGATGCAGTTGACCGGGCAAGCAATGGCGCACAGGGTGCAGCCGTTGCAGTTCTCGTTGATGATGAAGGTGGCCAGGTCTGGACATCGTCCTGCCGGGCACTTCTTGTCCTTGATGTGTATCTCGTACTCCTCGCGGAAGTACTTGAGAGTGGTGACCACCGGGTTCGGTGCGGTCTGGCCGAGGCCGCACAGGCTGGTGCGTTTGATGCGGTCGGCGAGTTCCTCCAGGGTGTCGAGATCGGACATCTGGGCCGTGCCGACGGCGATGCGGGTCAGAATCTCGAGCATGCGTTTGGTGCCTACCCGACAGAAGGTGCACTTGCCGCACGACTCGTCCTGGGTGAAGTTGAGGAAGAACCGGGCGATGTCGACCATGCACGTGGTGTCGTCCATGACCACCATGCCGCCGGATCCCATGATGGCCCCGGTCTTGTTGACCTCGTCGTAATCGATCTTGGTGTCGTGCAGGTGTACCGGGATGCAGCCGCCGGAGGGCCCGCCCATCTGCACCGCCTTGATCGAGCGCCCCTTGCCGACGGTGCCGCCGCCAATGTCGTTGACGATCTCATTGATGGTGATGCCCATCGGCACCTCCACCAGACCACCTCGTTTGACCTGGCCGGCGAGGGCAAAGACCTTGGTTCCTTTGCTCTTCTCTGTTCCATAAGCAGCGAAAGCATCACCACCGTTGGTGATGATCCAGGGGATGTTGGCGAAGCTTTCGACGTTGTTGATGTCGGTTGGTTTGCCCCACAGGCCCGACTGGGCCGGAAAAGGCGGCCGGAACCGAGGCATGCCGCGTTGACCCATGATCGAGTTGAGCAGGGCCGTCTCTTCCCCGCAGACGAAGGCGCCGGCGCCTTCTTTGACCTTGACGTGGAAGGTGAAGCCACTGTCGTCTAGGGGGGCATCGAACAGTCCTTTTGCGACCGCCTGCTCGATCGCGATATTGAGGCGTTTCACCGCCAGAGGGTACTCGGCGCGGCAGTAGATCACGCCTTCACTGGCCCCGGTCGCATAGGCACAGACCAACATGCCTTCGAGCACGCTGTGGGG
>CAZCEX010000412.1:0-4435 GCA_964497785.1 uncultured Thermoanaerobaculia bacterium
GCCAGTAGAAACTCACGCCGCCCTCGGGCGGCGTTTTTTGGAGTACACGATGACAAAACCGGTGCGTACCCGCATTGCGCCCAGCCCGACCGGCGACCCGCATGTCGGCACGGCCTACGTGGCCCTTTTCAACTACGCCCTTGCGCGCAAGAGCGGCGGCCAGTTCGTCTTGCGCATCGAGGACACGGATGCCGTGCGCTCGAATACGGCCAGCGAGCGTCAGATCATCGGGGCCCTGCATTGGCTCGGGCTCGAGTGGGACGAAGGTCCCGAGGTCGGCGGTCCGTGTGGCCCCTACCGCCAGAGCGAGCGCACTGCAATCTACCGTGAGCACGTTGAACAGCTGGTTGCTTCGGGTGCGGCCTACCCCTGCTTCTGCACCAGGGAGCGGCTCGACGAGCTGCGCGCTCACCAACGTGAGCACAAGCTGCCGTTCGGTTACGACGGCCACTGCCGGTCGTTGACCGAGGAGGATGCCGCGAAGCGTCGCGAGGCCGGTGAGGGGCACGTCATTCGCCTGGCGATGCCCGAAGAGGGCGAATCGGTGGCGACCGACCTGCTGCGTGGTGAAATCCGCATCGACAACACCCAGGTCGACGACCAGGTCTTGCTCAAGTCGGACGGTTTCCCCACCTACCACCTGGCCAACGTCGTCGACGACCACCTCATGGGCATCACCCACGTCATCCGCGCCGAGGAGTGGATCTCTTCTCTTCCCAAGCACGTACGGCTCTACGAAGCCTTCGGCTGGGATCTGCCCGTCTTCTGCCACCTTCCCCTGCTGCGCAACAGCGACAAGTCGAAGATCTCCAAGCGCAAGAACCCCGTCAGCCTCAACCACTACCGGCGTGCGGGCTTTCTGCCCGAAGCGATGCTCAATTACCTGGCCCTGATGGGCTGGGCGATGCCGGACGGCGGCGCTGAGGAATTCAGTCTCGATGAGTTCGTCGACGCATTCAGCCTCGAGAGGATCTCCCTCGGTGGACCGGTTTTCGATCAGGAGAAGCTGCGCTGGCTGAACGGCAAGTACCTGCGCAGTTTTGAGGTTTCCGACGTCGTGCGGCGATTGCGGGCCGACCTGCTGTCGGACGCCTATCTCGACAGGGTGGTCGGGCTCACGCAGGAACGTTTCGAGACCTTGCAGGAGTTCTTCTCATACGCAGGTTTCTTCTTTTCCGGCGATGTCGAGTACGAAGAGCAGGCGCTCAAGAAGATGGTGACGAAGGGCCGTACGGGGCCGCAGATGGGCAAGCTCTTTCGCCAGCTGCTCGAAGATGCCCTCGACCCGATCGCCGACTGGCAGGTCGAATCAATCGAGCAGGCGATGCGCGATTTCTGTGAGAAGCACGAGGTCGGGCCCAAGGAGCTGTTCATGCCGGTTCGAGTGGCGGTCACGGGGCGGGCGGCGACGCCGCCGCTCTTCGACACCATGGCGGTGCTCGGCAAGGAGGTGTGCCGCAGCCGATTGCGGCGGGCCATCGAGGTCGTGAGGAGTGTGAAGTGATGGATGACATCAAGAACGAAGAGCAGGTCACCGAATCCACAGATTTCATCCGTCGTCACGTCGCCGATGACGTAGCGGCGGGTAAGAATGACGGGCGTGTAATGACGCGCTTTCCCCCTGAGCCGAACGGCTTCCTGCACATCGGGCACGCCAAGGCGATCTGCCTCAATTACGGTATCGCCAAGGAGTACGGCTACACGCCGAACCTGCGCTTCGACGATACCAACCCGGTCAAGGAAGAGGAGAAATACGTCGCTGGTATCAAGGAGGACATCGCCTGGCTCGGTTTCGACTGGGGCGACAACGAATTCTTCGCCTCCGACTATTTCGGCCAACTCTACGAGTGGGCGGAACTCCTGATCTCCAAGGGTCTCGCTTATGTCTGTGACCTCACCGGCGACGAGATGCGCGAAAATCGAGGCACGCTCACCGAACCCGGCAGGCTGAGCCCGTATCGCGACCGTTCGGTCGAAGAGAATCTCGACCTTTTCCGGCGCATGAAGGCGGGCGAATTCCCGAACGGCGCACGCACCCTGCGCGCCAAGATCGACATGGCGGCGCCGAACCTCAATCTTCGCGACCCGGTGATGTATCGCATTCTGCACGCCGACCACCACCGCACCGGCGGCGAATGGAATATCTACCCGACGTACGACTGGGCCCACGGTCAGTCCGACGCGATCGAGCGCATTACCCACTCCTTGTGCAGCCTCGAGTTCGAGGATCACCGGCCTCTGTACGAGTGGTACCTCGATGCCATAGGAATCGAAGGCGGGCCGCGCCAAATCGAGTTTGCTCGCCTCAACCTCAACTACACCCTGATGTCGAAACGTAAACTCCTGCAGCTGGTCGAAGAGGGCACCGTTAACGGTTGGGACGACCCCCGCATGCCGACCCTCTCCGGTCTTAGGCGACGCGGCTACACACCAGAGGCGATCCGCAACTTTGCCGAGCGCGTTGGAGTGGCGAAAAGGGCGTCGACGGTTGACATCGCATTGCTCGAGTTTGCCATTCGAGATCACCTCAATACCACGGCGCCGCGGGTGATGGGTGTCCTGCGACCGCTCAAGGTCGTCATCGAGAACTACCCGGAAGACGACGAGGAGTTCTTCGAAGCGCCCTACCTGCCCGACGACCCACCGAAGATGGGTTACCGCAAGGTGCCTTTTTCGCGTGAGCTGTGGGTCGAGCAGTCGGACTTCATGGAGGAGCCCTTCAAGAAGTTCTGGCGCCTGGCGCCGGGGCGCGAGGTGCGTCTGCGATGGGCCTACCTCGTCACCTGCACCGGCGTCGTCAAGAATGACAACGGCGAGGTTGTGGAGGTGCGCTGCACCTACGACCCCGAAACCCGCGGCGGCAACGCCCCCGACGGGCGCAGGGTACGCGGGACCATCCACTGGGTGTCCGCCCGCCACGCCCTCGACGCCGAGGTGCGGCTCTACGACCGGCTCTTCAACGTCGCCGACCCGGGCGCCGGCGGCGCCGACTTCCGCGAGCACATCAATCCGGACAGCCTGGAGGTCCTGCAGGGTTGTAAGGTCGAGCCGAGCCTGGTGGGATCAGACCCCGAGCACCGCGTTCAGTTCGAGCGTCAAGGCTACTTCGTCACCGACCGCCGCGACCACAAGCCCGATCGACCGGTCTTCAACCGAACGGTTCCGCTGCGCGACAGCTGGGCCAAGATTGCCAAGGTCGGGGGTGGGAAGAAGGGTTGACGACTACTCGAAGCGCTCGACACCCTGTTCGTGAGGCGGGCGAATGCCGACATAGACGTTGCCGAACTCGCTCACGTACCACAGACCCGTCGAGGTGCTCTTCTTCATGTAGACCGGGCGCGGGGAGTCGGCCCCCGAACTGCGCACGAGGACCCGCCAACCGCGACCATGTGTGTCCTCTGCGCTCTCAACCACGTTGAGCTCGAAGTTCTTCGGATCCATGCTGTAGGCATTCTCCGGGCTGGTGCCGACGGCATAGCTGCGGAAAATATGGGCGTACGCAGGATCCTGCATGCGGCTGACGAAGATTCTGTAGGACGGCAGCTTTTCCCACCCCGATTCGTCCTTGAACGGGATCGTCAGGAAGGTCAGGGCTTCCCGTCCCTGATCGCGCGTGTCTTCATCCATGTAGAGGTAGACAGCGTCGAACCAGAGCGCCAGGGCGCCCTCGGGCGTGGCGCCCTCTACGGCCTCGGCAGCAATGAGCGGGTTCTCTGCTTGCACCTCCTCCGCTGCAACAGACACCACCAACATCATCGCGGCTACAAGTATCGTCACCGTATTTCGGTACATGTTGACCCCCTCCTCAGTCTAACCCGCACCTTTCGGTTGGCGCGTTTGTTCAAGAAAATGTCGCAAACGGTCATGGACGGCAACGGGATGGCGGTCTGCACAATCGGCGCGGTTGAGATGGCGCTCTTCGCTGACGGATTCGAGAGTGGAGATGTGACAGCGTGGGATTGATCAACCTCCGCCTCTACCAAATATGAAGCGCACCGACGGCCAATCACATAATTGACTCTCCGTGCGCTTCATACCTGGTAGAGGCGATTGTGGAAAGATGGCTACTTCAAATCTATGGCATCGACGATGCCGACGATGACTGCGCGGATGGGCGCCTCCGGGGCGTCGAGCACCTGACGGGCGGAGTTGCCTTCGTCGAGCAAGAGCACGGTCTCGCCAGTCCCGGTGCCGATGGAGTCCACGGCGATGGTGGTCTTGCCCGTCGGCCGACCCTCGGGATCGAGCAGATCGACCAGCAGCAGCCGTCGCCCGTCGAGGTCAGGCACGGAGATCGTCGAGACCACAGTGGCGGTGACGCGCCCGATCTTCAAACCGGGCCTCCAGCGGTTCTTGCGAATGGCAGGCGAGACGCCTGCCGCCACAAGAATGGGGATGCAATTGTGGGGGCGGGCGGCCCGCCTGCCCTGAGCCC
>CAZCEX010000413.1:0-4426 GCA_964497785.1 uncultured Thermoanaerobaculia bacterium
TCCCGGACGGCTCCGAGGCTCAGAGCATGAGCATCGGCATCCCGACCTGGCTTTACGGCCACGAACCACCGACGCTTTTCGCCAGTCATATTGCCAAATACTTCGCCAACAGTGTTCGGGAGGATGGCGTCCTGATGATCGCCCGTCACGGCGTGATCTTCGTCAAAGGCAGCGCGGGCACAATTCAGGAGATCTTCCAGGACGCTGCACAGAACCATTACCGCACCGCCGGATGGTGCTCACCAATGATCTTGCTCGGTATCGACTTCTGGACCCGGCAACGGCCGGTCTGGCCTCTCCTGCTATCGATGTCTCAGTCGCAGCAATGGGGCGAGCACGTGGCGATCACCGACTCGGAGGCCGATGTTGTGCGTCGGATCACCGAGTTCACCCCCTGACGGCACCGGTCATCAGGCTGCTTTCTGGTTCATGGACGGTACCGAGGGTGAGGTGGTATGAACTCAGCATCGTCTCGGAATCCTGAGCTGGTTGCTGTTGTTACCGGCAGGGAACCTCACGGAGGAGGCCACATGAACCCAGAGGACCGGTTCGAAGTCCACCGCTTTCTGCTGCGAGATACGATCCGCAAGCAGATCGACTTTCGCCGCACCGACCAGAGCCTAGGCCTACCTGCACCGCCGTTGCAGAAGCCGTGCCCTGAGGACGCCGTTCGCATCGCGCTACCGGACCCCGGCTCGGTGCCGGTCGAACCAATTGACGTGATCACAGCTATTGCAGGGCGCCGCAGCCGGCGCTCCTTCTCTGCAGAGTCTCTGACCCTGGGCGAATTGGGGCTGCTGCTGTGGACCACCCAAGGTCTGCGGAATGGCCCCGCGCAACCACACTTCCGCACCGTGCCTTCTGCCGGCGCACGTCACGCCTTTGAGACTTACCCGTGCGTGACGCGGGTCGACGGGATCGAACCCGGCATCTACCGCTACCTTCCTTTGAGCCACGAGCTGGTCGCGTTGAACACCCCGCCCGGGTTACCAGGGCTGCTGGTTAACGGGTGTTATGGTCAAGGCTTCGTCGCCGCGGCAGCAGCCACTCTGGTTTGGACCGCCCTGCCGTACCGGATGGAGTGGCGCTATGGTCTGGCCGCGCACAAGGTGATCCTGCTCGACGCCGGCCACGTCGCCCAGAATCTCTACCTGGCCAGCGAGGCGATCGGGGCCGGAACGTGCGCCATCGCGGCCTACGACCAGGAAGCGATGGACGGACTCCTCGGCGTCGACGGCGTCGATGAGCACGTCGTCTACCTGGCGCCGGTGGGCAAGCTCCGAAGCCAGGGATGACCACCCCTGTCGACTATTCCGTGCCAGCGACCGTGATCGTGCAACCCAGGGTGTCCCCGCTTTCGAAGTGGTCGGCGAGACGATTCACCAACGGGCGCGCCTCCTCCAGGCGATCGAGCTCGAGAAGGGCCTGGGCGTGGGTGTCGAGGTAGTCGGCCCAGGGGTGGCACACGAGACTTTGCCTCGAATTGTTGAGTCGACACGCTACCTCCCGAGTGTTTGGAACCGCTGAAGTGCCAAAGACGAAGGCTGCGAACGTGAGATTTTTCCCACGAAGTACACGAGGTCGAACGCAGCATTGGGAACAAGTAGGGCGTCCGAGTCCTGCGCTTTCCACTGCCGTTCCTGCTGAAGCCATCTGGTCGCAGCAGAATTCTGTTCAACTGCACGAAGATCGACCAGGAAGAAGGGCGTTCCGACCGCAGCCAGTGCACCGTCCATAACGTCCTCGGAGACCGCTTCAAACAAGCGTTCGCCTGGAGGAAGATCCGGCGGGTAAGATCCCGTTCCGAAAGTCCCACCAAGAGCAATGTACGCGTCACCAAGCTTGGCACTCAACTCCACACCCATCGGCTCGAGCACGCCCTCGAAGAGGCCGGGCATGCGGAAGGAGCCCTTGGCAACGTGCAGGTTGTGAGCCCAGAGGATCGCTTTTTCACCGGGAATCTCACGATTGAGAATCCAAAGCGTGGTCTGAGCCATGCCATGCTCCCGCACGGCCCCACCTTGTTCCCGGTCACCTGACGAAAAAAACTCATTGCCAATCTTCCCGATCGTGGCCAGCAAGAGCGTTCGCACGTACTCTCTGTCGGAAGAAGATGCGACAAGCCTTGTTTTCTCCTCTGTCAACGCCTCGATCAGTTGCTCATAGTTGTCGGCGAGCTCTCTGAGTCGTTCGTCAGACAGGGCCGCATATCTCTCCCAAGTACCAGGCCAGAAGTCGCCCCGCTGGAGATCAAGGCCGAGCGCTTGAGCGTTCAACCGAGTGTCCACCCCCGCGACTTCAAGAGAGTCGATGACCTGCAAGACCCCCGGTGCCGGTGCTGTGATATCTGCCCCAAAGATACGGACTTTCTGACGCGGTTCGCGGTCCTTGTTGAACTCTCGCACCCAACAAACAAGCTCCAGCATCTCCTCCGTGTCCCAGAGATACCAACCGGCGAGGCGATTCAAGAGATCTCGGAGATCACCCTCGCCGGACGTGACGTAACGATCGAGCGACTGCGCGTGTGGGAAACTCTCCTCGAGAATGAGGGCACGGAATCCCAAATCCTCGATCAAGTGTCGAACGAGCCGACCTTTGAGCAGCAGTTGCTCCCGCGAGTCATGACGGCTCTCACCCAAACCAACAAGCCGAGCGGCGCCAATCTTCTGTCGGATCGGCTCAAGGTCCGTCCCTTGAAACGACGAATCGATGCTCTCGATAACGATCAAATTTTCTGAAGCCCATTCGACGAACGCCTGGGAGTCGGGAGTTTTATTCTCGGCACACCCAAAAGAAAAAGCTACCATCAGGAAGACCCAAATGAGATTCTGTTTCGCTCGGAACATCAACGGCACCTCTTGAAAAATCATGGTTGATCATAATCGTATGTCAAATTCCCTGACATACCTATCCCCTTCGCTCAGGTTGCCCAGGTATTGGCCATTTCCCGGCCCCTCGGTCGCACGCCCTAAAGGACGTGCCTACCGCGGCCTCAGCCTGGCTGAGAAGCTCGGGGCAATTGAGGAGATGTGCGAGGTGATCCGAACCCTTCGAGCCGCCAGGGAGAGGAATAACCATCAAGGTAAGCCAGCGGACCACCGGGAGAGGTCACCGGTCTCGAAACCGTCAGCGAAGATGGAACGCAGCGGGTAGGCCCATACCTCACAGCCGTTTGAGTTGTAAATTCCGGCGTACAGCATGCCGTTGAAGGCGGTCATCGAGCCCACCCCGTAATTGCTGCTAGGAATTTCACTCATCTCGGACCACGGCAGGGGCAGGGTCGCGCGCCACAGCTCCGCGCCGGAGTAGTTGAAGGTCCCTGCGATAAGCTCGGCCTGGTCTGCATGCATGGCATAGACTCCCCAGTTGTCACTGGAGCCGAAGCCGGATGCATTGCTCTGGGACCATCCAGTACCGTTGCTCGACGACCAGACCTCGACGCCGTCGGTTCCGTTGAGGGCTGCTACGTGAAGTCTCTGACCAAATACCGCCATCGCGTATGCGCCCTCGTTGTTGGCATCACCGAATCCGTTGCTGTTCACCTTGGTCCAGGTCGTGCTGCCGTCGCTGCGATACATCTGCACCCCACCCGTGAAGTTTCGTGTTGCTGCATAAAGCAGGCCGTCGAACACTGCCATCGCCGAGATCTCGGCATTGGCTACCTCACCAAACCCGTTGCTGTTCCGCTGCTCCCAGGTCGTGCCGTTGCCAGTGCGCCACATCTCCGCCCCGTCCGGGTAGTTCGCCGCGCCCACGTAGAGCTTGTCCTTGTAGACCAGCATGGCCCACGGCTCGGCATTGTCCGAGTCGCCGAAGCCGTCCGTATTGGCCTGGGTCCATGAGGTGCCGTTGGACGAGCGCCAGATCCGGGTATCACTGCCGGTGAAAGGTGACCCCCAGGTACCGACGAAGAGGTCACCGTCGAAAACGACCATGGAGTATGAAACCTGGTTGTCTATGGCGCCGAAGCCGTCGGTATTGACCTGGTCCCAGCTAAAGCCATCGAGCGTCCTCCAGACCTCGGTGCCTGTCTGGAGGTTCTGTGTGCCGACATAGAGGAAGTCGCCGTGAACTGCAGACGACGCGATACCGGTGTTGTCCGCGTCACCGAAACCACCTGCAGTGGAGCCGGTTGCGCCGACCAGGGGGAACCAGCCGACGGGCTGGGCCAGGACCGAACCGGCAAGGCCAAACAACGCAACCAGAACGGCAATGACACGAGATTTCATCAACATCGCAACCTCCTGAAGAATAGCTTTGATTCAGTATACGCTCGGCATACCACGGCTGGGCCGAGCGCTGTCCACCGAGTGGTCCTTCACCATGGAGTCGGGGGCACTTCGTTGACTCCGGGAGTCATGTCGCCGGTGATGCAGTTGCGTGTGCCGCCGCAGCCACTACAGCAGCAGTCGCCGGCGTCGTAAGG
>CAZCEX010000414.1:0-4418 GCA_964497785.1 uncultured Thermoanaerobaculia bacterium
CCACCATCAATGCCCTACACCCTCCTAGGGTCGCTTCTCGTCGCGTCCGTTGTAAAAGCCAATCATCATCAGGTGATGGAGCACCCGTTTGGGGAGGCGAAGACGGCGGCGGTCGAAGGCGTTGAAGATGCTCACCATTGGTTTGGCAAAGGGCCTGGCGAGGCGATACCAAGAGGGGGGCAGGATCGGCGGCATGTACGGATTGCGGGCGAGCTCGGGGTGGATGGCGAGAAGGTCGTGGTGGGTGCGGCCGACCTGGACCTGGCGACGGAAAAACGACGGCACGTCGGTCGGGTGGAAATGGCCTGCCCGAGCGTTTTCGTCGTAGACGATGCGCACACCCCGTTTGCTCAGCCGGTAGCCAAGTTCGACGTCCTCCCAACCGTAGGAGTCGAATTTTGAGTCGAAAGGTCGATCCCCCAGTACAGTGCGGTCGAGGGAGATGTTCGAGGTGTAGAAACACGTAAAGGGTTGGTCTTTGCCGGACTCCATGAACCCGTAACCGAACTGGTGGCCTTCAAGGTTGACCATGTTCATGAACGGTGTGACCGTCATCTCGGATCGGTACCAGTCGGTGAACCCGACGACGGCAGCCGGTTCTCCGAGCCTGAGGTGGTGCTCGACATGGGCGCGCACGAGCCCGGGCTCTGGGATGATGTCATCGCCGAGGAAGAGCACCAGATCCTCCTCGGCCAGGGAGAGAGCGTGGTTGCGCGCCATGCCCTGTCCCTGATTCTCTTGTGTGGCGATGGTCAGGTTCAGCCGCGTCCCGTTGGCATCGCGGTAGCGTTGCAGTTTGGCCCAGGTGTCGTCGGACGATCCGTCGTCCACGACCACGACCTGGAGCTGAGGCCAATCCTGGGCGGCGAGGGCATCGAGGGTCATTTCGAGGATCGGCCATCGGTTGAAGGTCGTGATCACGGCGGAGACGCCCGCGTACTTCGGGGGCTCAGAAGGAGCTTCGGCGGCGAAACGAACGCTTCGAACGGCACCCGCGAGACGCCGAAAATCCCAGTTTCCGGTGTCCAGATGTGGCCGCCACGCCGGTCCCTCGATGATGACCTCGACGAGACCGCGGTCGTCCGCTGAAACCCCGTCGACCCGAACGCTCTGCCAGAGCTCGGCAGCAGGCTGGTGCTCGGTCTCGACCCCGTTCGCCCGCAGCCGGACGGGCCCGTTGTCGGTGTGGTCCGGCGGTACGTGCAGATCGATCTCTACGCTCCCTGTGGCGTTGGGCATCACCTTCAACCAGCAGCGAGCTCTCCCGCAAAAAGGGCGCACCATGTCGCCTTCGATCGGGTGCGGTGGGTACCACCCGTAGCCCAGGCGACCGATGGCGCAGTGGCGGCCGACGTGGAGCACGGGGTTGGCAACCCAGTCGTGGCCGTCGGGCTCGGGCCCCGACAGAGGGACCTCCGGGTTCGGCGCCGGGTAAGGCGCCGGGCTGATGAAGCCGAGACGGGTGAGCTCTGCATCTGTCACGCACCGGCGCTTCTGAATCGCTCGGCGCTCACTGAGCGTGCTGGGCAGGTGGTAGGCGTTCCACGCGAAGACGTGGAATGTGTGTCGGACGGCCCCCATCTGCCACCAGAGCTTGAGGAGGCCCTTGACGGCTTTGAGGATGTTGACGACCTCGTAGTGCTTGAGCATGGAGCGAAGGTTGTGGCGGCTGCCGAGCCGTTCCCGCCACTGAAGCCCTTGCATCTTGTGGCTGGTTCCGCCGAAGTGGTGGTGGACCACCGAGTCGCGGCAGACCACCACCCGTCGGCCGAGGAGGTAGAGGCGCCAGCCGAGATCGACGTCTTCGTGGTACATGAACATCTTCGCGTCGAAGGCGCCGCATGCCCAGAAATCGGGCTTGCGCATCAGCATCGCAGCCGCCGTCGGAAAAAAAACGTCTCGCGTGGCCACGGCCGTTTTCAGCATGTCGTAGGGGCAGCCGTAGTGGCGATCGTAGCCGTAGCCCAGCTTCGACATCTCGCCGCCGAACCCGTTGAGCACATCCGGGTGCTCGAGAAGCCGCAGGGTCGAGCACGCGGCGGCGACATCGGGATCGACCATGAGCACACGAAGAAGCTCGACCAACCATGTTGGCTCGACAACGGTGTCGGAGTTCAAGAATGCGACGTAGCTACCCCGGGCGGCATCGGCGCCGTGCCGGTTGGCCGCACCGAATCCCAGGTTGTTGCCCATCTTCAGGATGCGGACCTCGGGGTGGTGCTCCTTCATCCAGACGACGGAGTCGTCGGACGAACCGTTGTCCACGACGATGACTTCGATAGGCACTGCCCGGGTCTCGTTGAGGGAAGGGAGACATCTCTCCAGGTGGTGTCGACCGTTGTAGTTGACGATTACGACTGATACCAGGGTGTTGCGGGTCGGTTCCGTGCTAATCGCCTTCGAAAGATAGAGGTTTTCGGCAAGCCCGGCATCGCGTTGCCCGATCAGATCGTCGCGTTCGTGGGCCAGGACGTCACACTCACGCGCCAGCCGCTCCCGCTCCTTGTCAATTACCAGGCGCTCCTGCCATGTGCTTTCGAGTCGGTCGTCGCGGTCTTCGACCTGGCGTCTGAGGTCCGCCACTCCGTTCTCGAAGTCGCGAACCCCCCGGTCGAGGTCGGTGACCCGTTGCCGCCAGGAGGCCGTTTCGTGGTTGATCGCCTCCGGGAGCACCACCGCCTTGGCATGGTGCTGCATCCGGCTGAGGACCTCCGGCGAAAGCCGGTCCCAGTGCTTCTGATAAATCGCCGTCCGGCCCCGGTGTTGGAGCTCCTGTCCACCGGCGCCTGTGATGAAACTCGAGCCGAAGACTCTGTATTCGGCGACCCGGACATCGACAAAATGGAAGTCGAGTCTCGGGCTGAGGCGCAGAAAAAGGTCCCAATCCTCGAAGCACTCGAGGCTCTCGTCGAAACCGCCTACTGCTCTGACGGCCTCGAGTGGGAGCAGACATCCGATGATCGGAATGAAGTTTTCGAAGAGCAGCGCGTTCTCGTCGAACGGCCGTCCGAAGTCCTGAAATGGACTGTGTTCCCGCTCTTCCCCAAGGGGTGAACAGAGAAATGCCTCAACCCTGCCGTAGGTAGCCACCGGGCCTGGCGGGTCGCCAGGGAGAAGGGTGGCGACTCCTTCGGGAAGCCAGATATCATCGTCGTCAAGGAAAGCGACCCATGAACCGGAGGCGAGCTCGAGGCCGCGGTTGGCCGCGGCACAGCGTCCGCGCCCGGGCTCGAGGCGCTCGTACGTCACCCCGATACGGTCTGTGAACTGCTCGACGACGGCCGAGACATCGGCGCCGCCGTCGTTGACGACCACTGCCTGGAGAGGCCTGTGGGTTTGCACGCAGAGCGACTCGAGAGCCTCCTGCAGCAGGCTCGGCCGGTCCTTCGTTCGCACGATCACCGAAACGAGCCGATTCTGTCCTGACTGCTCCGACATCAACCCTTCTCCCGCCCAGTTTCGCCGCTGTGGCGCCCGAGCAGACGATCAAGAAGGGGTGGTTTCATCACATCGCCGGGAGGACCAGGGTCATCAATATCAAGACCGACGATGGGGCCGATGTGGGCAGCCCACGAAAGAGCGGAGTGACGGGCTACGAACTGGGCATCGACGACGTGGTAGGCCGCGGCCCTGGTGACGTCCGGGCCCAACGTGAGACGACGGGCGATCGCCATGCCGTCGAGCACCTCGAGGTAGGGTTGAATCGAGTTCTGCGAGGCGAACGCACGGGATGCCTCGGTGATGCGCTCCCAGTCGGTTGTGAGATCAACCAGGCAGTTTGGTCGGAGGAAAGCCGAGACCTCGTATGCCGCGAGCCGGAAATCGGTGCTCGGCGCGCTCGAAGTGGTTTCCCGGAGCACACGATAGACGGCGAGCGCGAGCGCGCGGTGGTCGGGGTGGATCTCGGCCGGGGAGGGCACGAGCACGAGCTGCGGGTCGATCTCCTCCAGGCACCAGCGCAGCTTTGCGAGCAGTGTCGGGTCGGAGGGTGACAACGAGCGGTCTTTGAAGCCCCAGAACTCTGGTGACGGCGTGCCGAGCCGGCGAGCTGCCTCGATTGACTCTGCCCGGCGCTCGGCCGCGTCCCCCTGGGCGCCGCCGTCCGTTACAACGGCTACGTGAATCCGTGCTTGGGCGCGCACACCTTCGAGCAGCACCGCCCCACAGCCGAAGACCTCGTCATCGGGGTGAGGCGCGAGCACCAGCAACGGCGAGCCCGCGAGGCGGGACGTGCCGTACGGGATCAGATCCGCCTCGTTTCGCATGGCTGCATGGTAGCAGAGGAGGGGAGGGGTGGTGTGCGGGCGGACGAAGAACGCAGTCAACGCAAAGGCGCAGAGACGCAGAGACGCAGAGACGCAGAGCAGGGTGAATACTTCGGGCTAGGAGGGTGTACCGAATAGAGGGTGGATGGATTT
>CAZCEX010000415.1:0-4415 GCA_964497785.1 uncultured Thermoanaerobaculia bacterium
ACCTTCGTCCCGGCTATTGGCCCGCGCACACGGTATTGGCTTGGCTCTACATTGACAACGGAAATTATGAGGGGGCTGCCGTCGAGTACCGCGAGGTGGTTGCCTGCGCCCCCTTGCTGACGCGTGGGTACGACGACCTTGGAGTCATGTTGGCCTATCTCGGAGACACAGAACAGGCGATTAAAAACTTCCAACGATCGATCGCGATCGAACCCGGCCTGTTCGCGTTGTCGAACCTCGGCACACTCTACTTCGATGAGCAACGATTCGCTGATTCTGCCGTGCAATTCGAGCGTGCACTCCAGGAGGATGAAACCACATACTGGATCTGGGGGCACCTCGGACATGCCTACCGATTCGGTTTGGCGCCGGACAAGGCGGAGAATTGCTATCGGAAGGCGATCGAGCTGGGAGAGGAGGGGCTCGATGAGATCCCGGTGGATCTATGGCTTCTCACGGATCTCGCTTCCTACAATGCCATGCTTGGGCAGAAGCGCCGTGGGCTCGAGCTGCTCGAAATGGCAGTTGCCAGAAATTCCCAGGAGCCGTTGTTGCTCGCCAAAATTGCTGAGACCTTTGAGGACTTGGATGAGAGGGATCGTGCGCTGATCTGGGTTGAGCGGTCGTTCGACGCAGGGATAGCGCCGTCGCATTTCGAGGACCTGCCGACGTTGCGCCAGCTGGTTGGTGACGGGCGCTATCAGCAGCTGGCGAAGAATCAAGTCGATCACCAATAGTTGGTGCAAACGGGATGAACCCGAAAGGAGGAGGAGATGCTGAGAAGATGGATTGAGAAGACAGGCCGAGGGCGACGGTTCCGGCCGGTCGCGATGGCCATCGTCGCGGTGGCCCTGACGACCGCAAGCTTCGGATGCAGTACCTGTGAGATCAACTGCCCGACGCCGGTCACCCATGCGATGGCTTTCGGCGCAACGAACGTGGGCTGCCCGGGTGGTGCCTGGGATTGCGTCTGCCCGGTGCCGGATGAGCTCGACGTCACTTGGGGCGACCACATCCTGTTTGTCAACACCAGCCAGTATGACATCACCATCAAAGCGACAGGCGGGAGTCTCTATCCGATGGATGAGTTTGTAGTCCCGGCCGGCGGTGAGGTGCTCGTTACGGTGAAAGACAATCCCCCGGACGATGATATGGACCTGGGTGTGACCGTGACGGGCGGACAGGGGTGCCCCGGCGCTGCGAGCCCCAGACTGGTTATTCACCCGCCTGCAACAGGTTCGAGCTGACGCGCCGATCGATACATCGGCCCCCGTAGGAGAGGGGTTCATCCCCTCTCCTATGGGCCGCTCGGGTGAGGTTGTGCGGAGCCGTCTGGGCTACCTCTCGGCCTCGGCGCCCGCCCCTCAGGGGACGACAGTAATCTCGATCTGAGCCTTGTTGTTGTCTTTCATAACGTTGAGATCGCTGACGGGCGAATCGGTTCCTGCCGTCAGTTCGGCGCGAATTGAGTAGATGCCCGGCGTCTCGGGCGTCCATGACGCCGGAACGACAGCCGATGTGGCGCGCGGCAGGTCTAGGATGGACCCGGAAACATCTGTTTCTGTGGGCGGTCCGGGATTGGCAGATGAGGTGATGGTGAACTTGACGGTGACCCCGCCGGGATCGTCGCAGCCGATGTTGTGAACCCGGGCGCAGAGGTGGTGGTTGACGCCCTTTTGGATCAGCTCTGCCTTGGGCGCGCACGACGGGTTCCCGCTAACCCAAAGATCAGGGGTATCCTCCGTCGATGTTGCTGGAGAAACAATCGCGTTGTCTTCCGGGTGGTCCTTGGTGAAGACCTCGACATCCGCTCCCGGGTTGGGCAACCGGATGAAGAGGCACTGCGCGATGTCGTCCTCCAACCGGATGGCCGGGTGCATCGTACCGCCATACTCTGCGGCGCCGTTGGTGTAGAGGGCGTTTTCAGAGTCGATTCGCTTTTTGGCCTCGTCGAAGCTCTCCTGGATCGAGACCAGGTTGTTGTCGTCTTCATCGACCGGCTCCGTGGCCGACGGCATGTGGCGTAACGCCGCGTTGAACCCGTGGGTGAAGCGGCCGTGGAAAACGCCTCCCTGGTCTCCCGGAATTTCGTCGTAAACAACCGAATAGGCCGTCTCCTTGCAGGTGGAGGGAGGTTTAGGGTCGCCGGATGAGACCGCCACCGCGGTCTTGCCGTTTTCGAGGTTGTCCAGCCACCCGCCGGCGTCGCAGGTCTCGAAGACCAACGTCCGGCGTTTGGGGTCGAGCCCGTTCAGCATCGTTTCGACCTCGTGGTCATAGAGGTGTGGATCCGGGGTGAATCGAAGGGTCGTCATACACGAATCGGTCGTCCCTGAATCGGTCTTCCCATGTCCCTTCACCCACACAAAGAGAAAATCATCTGATCTGAGCTTGGCGGGCCCCGGCTGGGAGCATGTGAACCCGCCGATCCCGGTGTCGGAGTCCTCGAGACACTTGCACTCGTCGTCGTTGGCTTGCGTGTTTTGAATCAACGTTGCGGGCCGACCGGAGGACAGACAGCAGAGGACGTTACACAGATTGTCTTTGGCCATCCCTTTGGAGTTTTGCAATGAGAAATCTGTGATTGTTGATACGGTGTCGCCGCAGAACTTCGTCTTGTAGGCGGGATAGTTGCTAAAAGTGGCATCGCTGCCGTCGCCGAAGAGCACGTAAATGTCGTCGCCATCAAAGCCGTGTTCGAGGAGCGTGCAGTAGGTGAGCACGAGGTCGTACCAGAAGTCGGACTCCAGTTGGTTGTCATCAACCTCCGCCTTCAAGTTGCTGGCCAGCACCGCGAACTTGTGCGAGGGGTAGGCTGGATCGACGACGACCGAAGGCGGAGGAGTCGGAGTCGGAGTCGGGTTCGAGCTCGGGGGCCAGCTGCACGTGCAGCACCCGAGCATGGGCTGGACGGCGAGCGCCGTCAGCAACGCGAGGATGGCCGCCTTCTTCATGACTTTCCTCCAGTGATCACGGCAGGTCGGCCGCAGAGTAGCGTTGGATCAAGTCGTTGCTTCGATCAGCTACCCAGAAGTATTGGCCTCGAACCGCGATGGCGGTCGGGTCCGTCGGTGGTCCGCCCTGGAGGCCGAAAATGAAGGACTCCCGGGTTGTGTTGATGGCCGAAGGATCTCCGGTGATCTTACGCCGGGTCAGAAGGGGGCGTTTCGTCGGCCCGTTGTAGGCGACCATCCACAACGTTCCCGATGAGAACGGGAGGGGCGGGCGGTATGTGATCCCCCGGGCCGCGCAGGCAGGGAAGAAGTCGTAAAGCTCCTTGCCGGTTGTCGGATCGAATTGGATGAGGGTCGAGCACAGCCCACAGTCGGTTACCAGCCAAAGGTACTCGCCATCCCAGGTCAGACCGGTGATGGATGGGTCCCGGCGCCGAGCGGACGGCGGAATCTCGATCCTCGGAAAAACTTCCGAGAGAGAATCCCCCCGGATGTCATAGCGCCTGATAAACCCGGTAGCGGCTTCTTCCACCACGACCAACAGGGAATTCCCGGCGAGGGCGATCGGGCCCGGTTCGCCCGTACCGATGTCTTCTTCGCTCCATTTCAAGGCTGTCTCCCACGCCATCGTGTCGTCATCAAAATAGCGGATCTCGCGGTGTTCCATGTCGTTGGCCCACCAACGGTCTCTGCTTTCATCCCTGATCAGTCCAACGGTTTCCACTCCTGGTCGCGCGAAGTCCTCGTAGGGTAGTGGTTCATACGAAGGCAAGAACAGCCACCAGAAGACGTAGACGTTGGCCATTATTTTCGCAAAGTTCATGGCGACCTCCTCGACTCGAAAAAACACCACCGAAGCGGCGAATGAGCGGGGCTTTGTGCGATTCCGTTAGAACTGAATATATATGCTCGCGGGTCAAATTGCCAGAAGACTACGTAGGTCAGGATTGTTCAGGATGCTGAAATTTCATGGTTGCATGACAGGGTGGCGTGCGGCGCGGCCGCTACTGCTCGACCTGTGGCGGTTTATGATGCGGGGGATCGTCGAACCCCGCCCGGGGTGGTGGGCGTGTACCATCTGGACGATTCCCCTCGAGCCCCACCTCAACGCCGACTTCGATCTCAGCCTGCGGCCGCGCTGGCGACCGCCGGTGGGCGAGACTGCACAACACCGGATCACCGATTTGGCATGGCACGCGGTCTTCCTCGCCGAACGCGGTGATTCGGTGCTGGAGCCCGAGCCGGCGCCCACAGACAGACTCTTGTGACCCGTGCCTTCTTTGTTGCAGCGCTGCATTCAGCTGCAATACAGCTGGTGGAGGCAGCTATGATTATTCGATGGCGGAATGGGAAGCATGCATGGGGATGTGTTTGATAGACAAGCCAGATTGCGATGAGCAACCGGGTGGCCCCGGCGGCGGCCAAGCAGGCGGCGGATCAGGGACGAGCTAGTGGGTGGTG
>CAZCEX010000416.1:0-4414 GCA_964497785.1 uncultured Thermoanaerobaculia bacterium
TTCTTTGGCTAACGATTGGGAAAACACCGTCCTTGAACCTCTTGGGAGCATCGGCTGCCGACATATACGCTCTGTCTGGTTGCCGTTCGAGGCCGTTGCCGCATTCCCAAGATGTCATTCTCCTTTCAATTTGAATGTCAGGTTTCAATTTGAACTGAAGGGAATCCGACGGCGGATTCGACCACAGGCGTTTCAGTTGAACGAGGTCCGCGTGGTAGTGTGCGCCTGGCGAGAGGCAGGAGGCCGGTGGGGTTTTCCCTGGGCTATTTTGCCTGGATGACAGCTGCTCAACAGAGCTATTGGAGGCTGTGTGAAGCAGGCATGGATCGTGCTGGCCGATTGTCGACACGACGACCGTGCGGGTCGGAGGTTCCATGAGTGTTGAACGTAAGCTCCTCGATTTGGCCAACAGGCGAGAGCAGGCACACCTCGGTGGTGGTGAGAAGCGCGTCGCCAAACAACACGCTCGGGGCAAGTTCACGGCGCGTGAGCGCCTCGAGAAGATCCTCGACCAGGGTAGCTTCGAGGAGTTCGACGCCTTCGTCACACATCGGTGCACCGAACTCGACATGGATCGGGAGCACCCGTATACGGATGGTGTTATCACCGGTTACGGCACGATCGACGGCCGTCTGGTCTTTGTTTTCTCACAGGATTTCACCATCTACGGCGGGTCCCTGTCCAAGGCGTACGCCGAAAAGATTTGCAAGGTCATGGACATGGCGGTCAACGCGGGCGCCCCCGTCATCGGTCTCAACGATTCCGGTGGCGCCCGCATCCAGGAGGGCGTGGATGCGCTCGCCGGATACGCCGATATCTTCCTCAAAAACGTGCTGACATCCGGCCGGGTGCCGCAAATCTCACTGATCCTCGGGCCGTGCGCCGGTGGTGCCGTCTACTCACCCGCCATCACCGATTTCGTGATGATGGTTCGCGACACCTCCTCCATGTTTCTCACCGGGCCCAAGGTCGTGAAACAGGTCACGCGTGAGGAGGTTACGGCAGACCAACTCGGAGGGGCGGACGTCCATTCCGAAAAGAGTGGCGTCGCCCACATTGTCGCCGATTCCGAAGACGAAGCCTTCGAGTTGTTGCGCGCGCTGCTGTCGTACCTGCCGCAGAACTTCCGCGAAAAGACCCCCGTGATCGACAGCGACGATCCGGCCGATCGTTTCGACCCGGGGCTCAATTTCCTCCTCCCCGACAACCCCAACAAACCATACGACATGAAGGAGATCGTGCGCAGTGTGGTGGACCACGGTGAGTTCATGGAGATTCACGCCGGTTTCGCGCCGAACCTCATCGTGGGGTTTTCGCGCTTGAACGGTCGGTCGGTGGGCATCGTCGCCAATCAACCGTTGGTTCTCGCCGGGGTTCTCGACAACAACTCGTCCATCAAGGGCGCTCGTTTCGTGCGTTTTTGCGACGCGTTCAACATTCCGCTGGTCACGTTCGTGGATGTTCCCGGATTCATGCCGGGCACGGTGCAGGAGTACGGCGGCATCATCAGAAACGGCGCCAAGCTTCTCTTTGCCTTCGCCGAAGCAACCGTTCCCAAGGTGACGATCATCGTGCGCAAGGCGTACGGAGGCGCCTACTGCGTCATGAGTTCGAAGCACATTCGCGCCGATGTCAATTTCGCCTGGCCCACCGCGGAGATCGCCGTCATGGGTCCGGACGGCGCCGTCGAAGTTTTGTATCGCAAAGAGTTGCAGGCGGCCGACGACCCCGCCAGTGCAGCAGAGGAGTTCAAACAGAAATACCGAAACCTCTTTGCGACACCGTTCGTCGCCGCGCGCATGGGATACATCGATGATGTCATCGAACCGGCGAATACGCGGCTCCACATCATTAAATCCCTCGAGATGCTGGCTGGCAAACGGCAGGAGAATCCCGTCGTGCGGCACTCCAATATCCCGCTTTGAGAGGTGAAGAACGTGGATCTTCGAGACGCGCTGAGCATTGCGGCCCTGGGAATGAGCGTCGTATTTGCAGGGCTGTCGCTTACGGCACTGCTGATTGTCTGCATCAACGGGGTGCCGGGGTTGGCAAACAGACTGAGTTATCGACCCGGACCTCCTGAGGCACAACGCTCGACAACCGCCTTTGAGGCGCCCCTTGAACCGGAGATTGTGACTGTCATCGCCACCGTCCTCGAGGTCGAGCATCGTCTCCATCATGCCGAGCGTGGCGGGCGCCTGACGATTTCGCACCAGCCATGAGCGACGCAGGAGACTAGGAATGAGTCGGTACACACTGAGTATCAGCGGCAGAGAGTATCGGGCGGAGGTCAAGGAGATGACCCCGGACCAGGCGACGGTGATCGTCGACGAGACCGAATATGTCGTCAACCTGGTAGAGATCGGCCGAAGGGAGACCGGCGCTGTCGAGATCCAGCGGCCGGCGCGCCAGAAGATCGCCTCGGTCGCCCTTGTTTCTACGCCTTCGCCGACGCCAGCGGGCCAACACGGCAATGTTCGGGCGCCTCTTCCCGGCCTTGTCCTCGAGGTCAAGGTCGGTGAGGGGGCCACCGTGCGGGCTGGTGATCCGCTCGTCATTCTCGAAGCGATGAAGATGGAGAACATGATCCCGGCGCCCCACGATGGTACCGTTCGTAAGGTCTTCGCCAGAGAAGGCGAAAGCATTGGCGAAGGCGACCCTTTGCTCGAGCTGTCACGCCCCGAAATGACGACCCTGTAGGCGCAACCATGGACCGAAGATCACCAGCCGCTCACCTCACTCCCTCGCCCCGGCTGGCCTTGCTGGTCGTTACGGCGCTACTGCTCGTCGTTTTCATCCTCGGCCCGGCTCGAGCCACCGCCGGCGAGACGTTCGACCTGCACTTCGACGACGCCGAGTACATCGTCGTCCCACGTGGCGCCGAGCACGGCCTCAGTCACCGCCACACCGTCGCGGGTGGCGCCACGATCCCAGCCAGTACAGGAACCCTGCACGATCGAAAAGGTGCTGTGATCGGGCATTTCGCCACAGTTTTCGCCGGCGGGCTGGAGAGCACAGCTCGCGTTGAAGACATCTTGCCCGGGTTTGAACTTTCGTTGGTGGATCATGTGGGGGTCGACGACCCACCGGCGCAGTTTCTCACCTTCCGCGCCCACGAGTCGGATCGGTTCTTTTATGTCGACCGGGGTTGGGGCGATTCCAAGACGAGGCTCAAGCACGGGTCCAAAGGGGTGCTGCGTGATTCCGCGGGGCGCACCGGGGCGCTGTTCACCGTCGTGGCGGTCGACGAGACTCGGAGTCTGGGCATGGTGACCGAATACCGTTCCGGGTACTTCAACCGGGATCTGGTCAGCGGTGAGACCCTCGGTTTTTTTAATCAGGTCGTCTCGTCTTCGGGCTTTGCCAATCTGACCGTTCTCAACCTCATCATGTTGTCAGTCGGTGTTCTCTTCCTCTTCCTGGGCATCAAAAAGGAGTATGAACCTCTGCTGCTCGTCCCCATTGGGTTCGGCATCCTCGTCGGAAACATCCCGCTGCCGCCACAGATCTTCAACGCCATTTCGGTGTACATGATCGATCCGATCACGCACGAGTATGTCTTCAATACCACCACCAACAGCGTTATGGGCTTGATCTACTTCGGGGTGCGGTCGGGCCTTTACCCGCCTCTCATCTTCCTCGGGATCGGCGCACTCACTGACTTTTCGGCGATGCTTTCGAATCCGAAGTCGGTGCTTCTCGGCGCCGCCGCTCAGGTCGGAATCTTCGTCACCTTCCTCGGCGCCCTCAAGCTCGGTTTTTCACCGACCGACGCCGCCGCCATCGGCATCATCGGTGGCGCCGACGGCCCCACCGCCATTTTTTTGTCGTCTCGGCTGGCGCCGTCACTGATCGGTCCAATCGCCATCGCCGCATATTCCTACATGGCCATGGTCCCTATCATCCAGCCGCCGATCATGAAGCTCCTGACGACGAAAAAAGAAAGATTGATCCACATGAAACCCGGGCGGACGGTGCCGAAGAGCGCCAAGATCATCTTTCCGGTCGCCGGCATGATCCTCACCACCCTTGTTGCGCCCGGCGGCCTGCCACTGCTCGGCATGCTCTTCTTCGGGAACCTTCTCAAAGAATCAGGGGTGACCGGCCGCCTGTCGAAGACGGCTTCGGGCGCGATCCTTGATACGGCTACTATTCTCCTAGGGCTGGCCGTCGGCGCATCCACCACCGCTCAGGTCTTCCTCACCCGGCAGTCGATCCTGATCTTTGCGCTCGGTTGTTGTGCGTTTGCGATCGCCACTGCCGGAGGCGTGATCTTCGCCAAGGTCATGAACCTCTTCAGTGTTGTCAAGATCAACCCTTTGATCGGCGCTGCAGGTGTCTCTGCGGTCCCAGACGCGGCGCGGGTGGTTCACCATGTGGGTCTGGAAGAAGACCCAACGAACTACCTCCTCCA
>CAZCEX010000417.1:0-4410 GCA_964497785.1 uncultured Thermoanaerobaculia bacterium
TTTGCACATTCCCGAAGGATGGCGGCGAGCGGCGTGAAAAACTAAGAAGGCTGGACGTGGTTTTTATGAATGGGACGGGTTCAAGGCAACTCGGGCACGCGATTTCTCGGAATTCACCATCAAGAGCTCGGATACGCTTCTCGAGGTGTAATCGGCGTGAAAACGCACATCGTGGTTGCTGGTAGAAGAAGAATCAACGATCTCAGGGGGTGACGATGAGTACGAGCGCAGGCATTTTCCCACGGGCCAGGATCCCATACGGCGTCTGGGGGAGCAGTTTTTTCCCGGCATGGCAGACCTCTGCCTTGGCGGAGGTCAACATCGGCCAGTTCGCGGGCGAGGCCATGAATCGCATCCTCGGCCTACGTCAGGTGCGGGCGGATCTCCTTGACTATCTCGTGATCGGCTCGACCATCCCGTGGCACTGGAAGTTCTGGAACGCGCCCCTTGTGGCCAGCTGTCTCGGGAACCGCATACCCGGGTTCCATATCGAAGAGGCGTGCGCGACCGGTCTTCAAGCTGCCTTTCTCGCTGCCGCGGAGGTCGAGGGTGGTTCGAACAACGCCGTCGGTGTATTGACCTTCGACCGAGCGAGCGACTCACCTGTCGGTGTCTTCCCCGAACGGCGAAGCTACGAGAGGACGGTCGCCCTCAGCGACGTGTGGGACAACTTCGGGTTCGACCCCGCCACCGGCAACGCCATGATCGCAACAGCCGGTCTGGCGGCTCGTAAATACGGGATCAAACGGTCCGAGGTCGACGACATCACCCTCTACCGCTACCAGCAGTACTTCGAGGGCCGGGAGTCCGGATTCCTCGACCGCACGCTTGTACCCCTCGAGATCCTCAACCTGCAAGGGCGGTCGATGGGTTGGGTCGATGACGACAATGGTGTACGCCGGCTCGACGCGGCGACATTGCGAGGCATGCGCGAGCTCGACACCTGTGTCACGGCCGGGACTCAGACACATGCATCGGATGGCATGGCGTGCCTCGTGGTGTGCGATCGCGAGCACGTCGCGGAACTCAGTCCACGACCGGAAATCGACATTCGTTTCTTGGCCAAGACGGCGGTCAGGACTTCACCGAGCATGATGCCCGAAGCGCCGGCCCTGGCAGTCGGCAAGTTGCTCGACGAGGTCGGCCTGAGCATCGATGACATTGCTGTCATCAAGAACCACAACCCCTTTGCCGTCAACGACGCGATCTTTTCGAAGGTCCACGGCCTCGACTGGCATGGCATGAACAACAACGGCTGCTCTCTCGTATGGGGCCATCCGCAGGGCCCGACCCTCACCCGTCTGCTCATCGAGGCGCTCGAAGAAGCCGTTGATCTCGGAGGTGGCTACGTCTTGCTCTTCGGCTGTGCCGCCGGAGACGTAGGCATCGCTTCACTCCTGGAAGTTTCGGAAGGAGGCCAGGCGCAATGACGACCTCGATGCGACCCTCGACGCTTGAACCGCTCGGTCTCGGCACGGTATTCGAGATCTTTGAACACGGCCGGTTGCCCGTCCGTCTCGCTGATGTCGTGGACGAAGTCTTCGGTCCCGCGAACCGCCGCGGCGCCCTCGTCATTTCGGGCGCCAACGGCATCGTCGGCGCCGGCAAGACAATGCAGCTCGGTGCTCGTCTCGCGCCCTTCGGTATCCCTATCGCAGCCCTCGACTTTCCGGGCGCCGGCGACGGCATCGGAGAGCAGTACTCGGGCCTGGAGCAGGCTTTCGGTCGCGAAGACGCCGCAGCGATCATGGCCAACGTGGTGCAGCTGAGGTATGACGGCCTGAACCTGCCACCGGCTTTGACAGACTTGCGGCCAGCCTTTCTCCTCGAGGCTGTTCCAGAAATTCTCGAGATCAAAAAGACCCATTACGGAATCTTCAGACAGGCGTTCCCGGGCATCGAAATCCGTTCCGTGACCTCCGGGTTCCCGCAATCGGAGCTTGGCGTCGGCGTCGCCCACCCCGCCTTCCCCCACCAGATCAACAAGGTGTTCGAGATTGTCGAACCGGAACCATCCTCGATTACCAAGTTACTGTGGGGACTTGGCTTGCTCCCGATGCGGGTCAGCGATCATTGGTCATTTGTGCTCGACGTACTGTTCTGTGGTCTGACCCTGGCGGCCCTGCGCTACCACGATGAGAGCAACATGCCGTTCTGGAAGGTCGACAAGCTCGTGCGCAGACTCGCCGGCCCGAACCCCTTCCGAGCCCACGACGCGATTGGCGCCGGCGGGGCCAACTTCCTCACATGGTCCTGCTTGCACCACCTCGAGCAACACTATGGACCCCTGTTCCGCCCCACCGCCAGTCTCGTGAGCCGCAAAGAAAGCGGCGAGAACTGGTACCCCCCCAATCATTTCAGGCCTCTGGTGAACTGGTCTCTCGACAGCGATGGCGACGACCTCCTCAGGACGTGGGTCCTGGGACCGATCTTCCAGATGACAGCCATGATGATCCAGGAAAACCGATCCCAGCTGGCAACGATGAACGCCATTGGCGAGCTCTGCGCCCAGTTTGCGATCGGCACCCCAGCGCTGATTCGAAAGGTCGGCGCCCAGAACGCTGCCGATACCGTCGTTCGTTACCACAGTTTGAACCCCGATGCCGCACAGAGCCCGTGGTCCCCGGAGGTCTTCGAACAGATCGAGAGCCCCGAGTGGCAGCAGCTCTACGTCAACGCCGAGCACGACGGATCGGTGGGCGTCGTCAGCCTCTCCCGGGAAAGCTACAGCTGGGAGGTGGATGCGGAGCTCAATCGCGCCCTGGACTGGCTCACCGCCGCAGGAGTCGCGCGGATCATCCTGACCGGGGACTTCCATCTGCAAACGCAGATGGTCGGCGCCGATACGACGAACTTCTTCCCTGCAATGGAGGATCCTGAGCAAGGCGTAGCCATCTCCCGCGCCTGGTCTCGCACCGCTCGTCGCCTGTACAACGACTTCGCGGTCTCGGTCGGTCTCGTCAACGGAAAGCGCTGCCTCGGTGGCATGCTCGAGCTGCTGATGCACTGCCGTTACCTGGTGGCCGTCGACGACGCTGCGCTCGGCATGCCGGAGGTCACACTACCTGTGATTCCGGGCATGGAGGGCTGTCACTGGGCCTTCCGACGCTGCGAACCCAAGAGCTGGCCCCGTGTCCTGGATATGCTGCTCAACGGCCGTCAGGTCAAAGCCCGCGACGCTGTTGGCTGGCTCGTGGACTTTGCTGGCCCCCTCGAGGACTCGATCCAGATGACATGGAAAATCGCCAACGGCACAGCCGCCGGCCTCTCCGAGCGGGCACTCACCGAGACCGGCCTCGAGCGGGTCGCCGAGAATCTGCCCTCCCTTTCTCCTTTAATTGGCGAAGCCGGGCGCCGAGCCATATTCGAGACCGTCGAGGCCTCCTGCGCGGTCCCGCTCAGCGAAGCCCTCGAGATTCAGGCGCGCCACTCCGGCAACTTCATGGGATCGAAAGCGTGTCAGCGCGGCGTAATCGGAGGTTTGTGGAAGAAGACGACTGCGGTGTGATTTCTATCGGTTCGCCCTGAGTCCGGTACAATTCCCGTCCCGGAGGAATCATGGGAGAAACGCAGCTCCGCCTATACAACACCATGTCCCGCACCCTCGAACCGTTCGAGACGATCGATCCAGGTCACGCTCGGATCTATACCTGCGGGCCGACGGTCTACAACTTCTCCCACATCGGAAATCTGCGGACCTTTTTGTTCGAAGATGTTCTGAGACGCACGATGGAGCTCTTCGGATGGCGAGTCACGCAGGTCATGAACCTCACGGACGTCGACGACAAGACCATTCGCGGGGCCGCCGAACAGAACGTGTCGCTGCGGGAGTTTACCGACCGTTTCATCGCACATTTCTTCGAGGACCTCGAGACCCTACGCGTCGAAAGGGCCGAGCACTACCCCCGGGCCACGGACTATGTCGACCAGATGGCGGAACTGGTGCAACGACTGACCGACAAGGGCCACACCTATCGTTCCGGAGACTCGACCTACTTCAAGATCTCGACCTTCCCGGGCTACGGGAAGCTTTCCGGCGTGCGACTCGAGCACAACCTCGCCGGGGCGCGGGTCGATTCGGACGAGTACGAGAAGGAGGACGCACGCGATTTCGTACTCTGGAAAGAGACAAGCCCGGGAGAACCCAGCTGGCAGACTGAGCTCGGGGAGGGTCGCCCGGGTTGGCATCTCGAGTGCTCGGCTATGGCGATGGCCCTGCTCGGTGAGACCTTCGACCTGCATTCGGGTGGAGTCGACAACATCTTCCCCCATCACGAGAACGAGATCGCTCAGTCCGAAGGGGCATCGGGCCACACCTTCGCGAGGTTCTGGCTGCATGCGGAGCACCTGGTGGTCGAAGGAGAGAAGATGGCCAAGTCGAAGGGCAACTTCTTCACCCTGAGAGATCTT
>CAZCEX010000418.1:0-4403 GCA_964497785.1 uncultured Thermoanaerobaculia bacterium
GGCCGACCACTGGTGCGACTGATCGGTCGCGCAAGAGAGACGAGGAGAGCATGCAACACATCACGATATTGGGAACGGGGTCATATGTGCCCCCGCGAGTCCTGCACAATGACGACCTGGCGGCCATGGGACTCGACACCGACGACGAGTGGATCAGGAGTCGAACCGGCGTCAGAGAAAGACGCATCGCCGAGCCGGACGTGACGACATCGGACCTGGCGCTCGAAGCATCGAAACAAGCTCTCGACATGGCGGGGCTCTCCGCTCGCGACATCGATCTCATCATCGTCGCCACCATCACCCCGGATACGGGTTGTCCCGCCGCCGCGAACTGGCTGCAGGCGAAGCTCGATGCCCCCCAGGCAGTGACCTTCGATGTCGCCGCAGCCTGCTGCGGATTCATCTTCGCTGTCAATGTCGCGACCCAGTACCTCGTTTCCGGGGCGGCGAAGCGCGTGCTCGTCGTGGCTGCCGAGGTCATGAGCCGCACGCTCGACTGGACCGACCGCACGACCTGTATTCTCTGGGGCGACGGCGCAGGCGCGGCTGTTCTGGCCAGGGGCGACGAGGGCCACATCCTTCTCTCCTCGCACATTCACAGCGACGGCGCCAACGGCCAGGACCTGCTCATGCCGGGCGGTGGTTCTCGAACGACTCCGATCTCGCACGAGAGCGTCGACAAGGGCCTGCACACCCTCAAACTCATCGAGGCCAGCGCGACCTTCAGGGTTGCGGTGCGCCACTTCGTCAACGCGATCAAGGAGGCGACCGATCACAATGGGGTCGCGATCGCCGACGTTGACTGGTTCATCCCCCACCAGGCCAATTTGCGCATGTTCCAGTCGATGGCAAAGAGCATCAAGGTGCCGATGGAGCGTTTCTACGTCACCCTCGACCGTTTCGGCAACATCTCGTCGGCCTCGTGTGCCATCGCCCTCGACGAGGCCGTCAGGGACGGCAGTATCAAGGACGGCAACATCATTTGCATGCCGGTCTTCGGCGGCGGCCTGACCATGGGGAGCGCACTGATCCGCTGGTGATCGTGTTCTCCTTGTCTCGCGGGGACAATACTACTGGACGGTTTCGCTCCACCCGGACACGTTCCCGGACTCGAAGCCGTCGGCGAAGAGATCGTCGTCGCTTACTGGCGGTAGTTCGAGCCCTCGTTCCGGCCGGCTGAAACTGTGACACCAGGAGCAGTCGAAGCCTTTGTCCTCGACGTGCTTTTCGTGCAACGCTTCGAACGGTTTGGACCCTTCGTTGCCGTGACATTGGAAGCAGACCACGGACGCGTCGGCCTTCAAGGCGTACCCGAGCTCACCTTGCAGATCCATGCGATTGGTCGTGGCGTGACAGTCGGCGCAGCGCAGGGCCTGCGAGTCCGGAGCCACCTCGTGGTTGAGCATCTGGAACGTGTCGGTCTCCACCCACTCGTAGGCCAGGGCCGGGTCGAGTCCCATGTTGACGAGTCCTTGCACGGTGGCGTCGGCGGCGTCGGCGGTGGCGAAGAAGACGCTCGTATCGAGGGCGATGAGCTGGCCGGTGCTGGAGACCATCGGCTGCTGGGCGGTCTTGTACTTGAAGGCGTGGAGCTTGGCCTGTGGGTCGGCGACGTCGCCGAGAGGCCGTGAGGTCGGATAACGACCGGTCGCCGGGTCCATGACCGCAACATCGCCGAGCAGGAAGTTGTTACTGAGGCGGTTCCAGAAGCGGTACTTCGGCAAAAGATCGTTGGCCTTGTCCAAAACCGGGTGAAACGGCGGCTCGGTGCTGTGGGTGTCGAGCCACGTGCGATGGACCTCGGTCGCTTCGCTGTCGGCGCTGTCGCTCGCGTCCTTGGCGAAGACCGGGATGTGACACGTCTGGCATGCAACCCGGTCGAGGTGCATGGCGAGGAATTCTGCATTGTGATCGCTCGCGACATTCCCGTGGCAGTCCGTGCATCCCATGCCCACCGGGTTGTCGGTTGGTCTGAGGTCGGAGCCTTTGCCGGCGACGCGATGGTCCGTCGTCGTATGGCAGTCCTGACAGCGGAAATTCTCTCCGGTCGTCGCCATGTGCACGTCGAAATCTCTATCGACCGTTTGAGCGTGGGCCAGGGTCAGGTCGCCGCGCTTGACGGCGTCTCCGCCGCCCGCCGTGGCATGGCATTGCAGACAGTTGGAGCGTTCGGGCTCGTGAACGGTGCGAGCCGCTTCGTCCATCGTGATCAACATGTTCTCCGCGTCCGGCACGAATACGCCGTCGACCTTTTTTCGGCGATACGCCTGCTGGTGGCAGAGCATGCAGTCGATGTTGGCCAGCTGCGTCGGGTTGGGGTCTTCCTCGGGGAGGGCGCCGAGACCGATATGGCAGTTGCCGCAGGCGTTCCAGTTGCCGAGGATGTTGATGCAGTAGCTGTTGACCCCACCGGCGATCTTGCCCTGCTCCTGGGGTCCGTTGACCATGTCGGTGGCGGTGCCTTTCCACTGGTACATGACCGAGCCGTGCACCTGGTGTGCCTCGTCCTCGTGGCACTCGAGACAGGTGGCGGGGCCGGTCCAGACCAGATCGTCGTGCTCCTCTGCTGCGCCCGCAATGGCGGCCGGCATGATGAGGGCAAAACCAATCAGTACAATCGTCAACCTGGGATGAAATATCGCCTGGTAATTCATAGCTACCTCCAGAGTATGGGCAGGTGCCCTCCATAGAACATACACGAATATTTGCTCATGCGTTCAAATAAGAATATGACAACCGTCACAAAGGGGCAATGGTTCGGGGCCTCGGTCCAAATGGCCTGGGCTTCTGGTGTGGGGTTTATAGAGAGTGCATAGAATTGTAGAAATATATGTGTTATATTTACTACGGAGAAAACAATGGCTCAACTGCATCTTTACGTACCGGATGATGTGGCGGCGGAGGTCGCGCGCAAGGCGTCGAGCCGTGGCCTCAGTGTTTCGAAGTACCTGGCCGAGCTCGTCAAGAAGGAGGTCTCACACGAGTGGCCACCAGGGTTTTTTGACGAGGTGGTTGGTGGTTGGGTGGGCGACCCGATGACTCGTGCGCCGCAGGGTCGGCTCGAGCTTCGAGACGAGCTGTGAAGTACCTGCTCGACACCAATGCCTGCATTCGGGTGCTCAACAACAGCTCGCAATCCTTGGTGGAACGTCTCCGAGGGGAAAGCCCCTCCGAGGTCTTCCTGTGCTCTGTGGTCAAGGCCGAGCTGATCAATGGCGCCTTGCGCAGCGCGCGCAAGGCGGACAACCTGCGGTTGTTGAAGGAGTTCTTCGTTGCCTTTCCGTCTCTCCATTTCGATGATGCCTGCGCCGAGACATATGGCGCCATCCGCAGTGACCTCGAGTCCTCGGGCACGCCCATCGGTCCGAACGACCTGATGATTGCGGCCATCGCGCGGGCGAACAACCTCAGTCTCGTTACGCACAATGTCAGGGAGTTCTCCAGGGTTGTCGGTCTTGAACTCGAAGACTGGGAGCGGTGAGTTCTGTTTGACTCTTCGATGACGATGACGAGGCTACTGTGCCAGGGCAGCCTCGACTGCAGGGGGTAGCTCCGCGACGACGTCGCCGTCGATGCGCAGGGTGATACCTGCGAGCGCGTCGTGCTCGGTGATGCCCCGGTTGATGATGACGTAGGGGGTGCCGCGCTCGACTGCGCAGAGGGGGATCGAAGCTGCGGGCTGAACCGTGAGTGACGAACCCAGGGAGAGCACGAGATCGGCTTCCCGGGCTGCCGTAAAGGCGTGCGTCAGGTCGTGGTCCCGGAGGCTCTGGCCGAAGCTGATCGTCGCCGGCTTGAGGAAGCCGTTGCAGCTTTCACAGATCGGCGGTTCGTTGCTCTGCTCGAAGGCCGCGAAGTGTCGCCCGGCCTCGCTCATCTCGTGGCACGACATGCACTCGACTTTGAGGTTCGTGCCGTGTATCTCGATGAGGCGGTCCAGGGAGGTGCCGGCTTTCTCGTGCAGACCATCGATGTTCTGGGTGGCGACCAGCGATACCTTGCCGGCCTGTTCAAGCTCGGCGATGGCCAGGTGGGCGGCGTTGGGCTCTGCCGCGCGCATCGAGGGCCAGGTTTCGAGCTTCTGGTCCCAGTACTCGACCCGGGCCTCGTGGCGACTCATGAAGTCCTGGTAGTAGACCGGGTCGCGAGTCTTCCACTGGCCTTGCGGCCCTCGGTAGTCGGCGATGCCGCTGCCGGTCGAGATTCCGGCCCCGGTGAAGACGAGAATCTTCTCAGCGTTTGTTAGCAGCTCGACAAGCTTCGTATTCGCGTCGTTCATGCATTCAGCATACCTCGGCCTAGGAATGTGTAGGCGCATAGAATTGGCGGCGCCTTTCGGGTGTCGTTCGGCCCATTTTCCGGCGTATTCTTGGCCCATACCACCAGTATGAACCTGCAAATCC
>CAZCEX010000419.1:0-4399 GCA_964497785.1 uncultured Thermoanaerobaculia bacterium
CTCAACTATCATTGAAAGGACTCAAGATTCCGGAGGTGGATCCATGGCCCAAACGCAGAAAGCTATCTCAGCAACCCTGATTCTTCTCGCCATCGCAGCCGCTGTTGCATGGTCGGAACAGACCCAGCAGCCCGTGCTTTTTGTTATCGATGCGTCCGGCAGCATGTGGGGCCGGGTGGGCTCGGTAGAGAAAATCGTCGCAGCCAAGGCAACCCTCATTGAAATGTTGGCAGGTATGACGACAGAGGATCAAGTCGGCTTGATCGCCTACGGTCATCGTCGAGAAGGCGACTGCGACGACATCGAGCTGCTCGCGCCGGTCCAGGCTGGGCAAAAAACAGCCCTTGCCGATCATGTACGAGACCTGAACCCCAAAGGGAAAACGCCGATCGTTCGTTCATTACGCCTCGCAGCAACCCAGATCCAGACACTGTCGGAGCAGGTAGCGGTGGTGCTGCTCAGCGATGGGGAAGAAAACTGTGACCCGGCGCCTTGTGATTTCGTCGCGTCGCTGATGGAGCAAGGCATTCACCTCAAGCTCTTCGTCATTGGGTTCGACGTCACCGCGGAGCAAAAGGTGCAGCTCACGTGCCTCGCCGAAGCTGGTAAGGGCGCATATTTCTCTGCAGAAACGGCAGGCGAGCTGCAGCAAGCCCTGCAGAAGGTCACCGAGCAGCTCGAGCTCGACACGAGTTCGGCGAACGGTTCGTTGATCGTGACGGCAAGTGGCAACGATGCTTACACCGTCTTCGACCGGACCACCGGCCAGAGAGTGGAGAGCGCACGCACGAACACAGCCATCGAGCTCGCACCGGGCTTTTACAGGGTCGAGCTCGGCGGCAGCTCCCAGCTGGTCAGAGTACGACCGGGGCAACGGACAACCATCGGGGCGGGTTCCGTGGTCGTCACCGGCCTCGGCAAAGACCTGTACAGTGTTTTTGACGTTACCGGCGAGGACAAGGTGGATTTCACACGGACCAATCGTTCGATCGATGTGCTGGAGGGCTCGTACATCGTGGAGCTGGCAGGAACGCGGCGGGTCGTGAGCGTGGCGGCCGGCGAGACCACCTCAATCGCGGCGGCCGGCGTGGTCGTCACCGGCAGCTCGGATTCGTTGTACGAGCTCTACGACCCCACTGGCAAGAACAAGTACGAGTTCACGCGGATCGGTCAATCCATCGAGATCCTTCCCGGGTTTTACAGCATCAAGGTCGGTTCACATTGGATTCGAGATATCGAGCTGTCGGACGGCCAACAGCTCGAGCTGGCCGAACCGATCGATTGAACCCAGTTCTGCAGAAAGGTCTCAGCCTGGCAGACTCACTCCACAAGCTGGTTCTCGTCGCTGAGGTCGAGGACCACTCGCTCGACCCCTTCGAGACCGCTGATGGCACGCATCATCGGCGCCACGTCGTTCGGGTCGCGCACCACCACCCGATAGCGAAACGAGAGGCTCTCCCCGAAGCGTTGCGAGCGCGCTTCGACCAGCCACCGTCGGGCCAGGTGGTCGTCGAGGATCTGCTCGAGTCGGTTCTCGACGCCCTCGAAGGCGCCCACATCGCAGCGCAGCATGCGCAGGCGGTCGGGGCGGATGCCGGCCAGGGGGATCACGTGCAAGGCGAGCACGGCCAAGCTCACAATCACCGTGCCCAAGACCGCCACCTGATATGCCATCACACCGCATCCAATGCCGGTGGCGAGGCTGAAAAAGACGAAACTGATGTCCCACGGGCTGCGCAGGCGGGTGCGGAAGCGCACGATGGCCAAGGCGCCGACCAGGGAGAAGGCGCGGGCCAGATTGTTTCCGATGATCATCATGACCATCGCCGCCACCATGGCCAGCAGGACCAGCGACGACAGCATGGACGGCGACAAGACCCGGCCGGGTACTGAAAGCCGGTAGACGAGGGCCACCGCCAGGCCCAGGGCCAGGGACAGAACCATGGTCAGCACCACCTGCTGCGGATCGAGCAGCGTAGTGGGTTCGAGGAAACGTTGCAGGTCGAGATCGTTCATGCGGCACATTCCCTTTTGAGGAGAGGTTTGGGAGTCAGAGCGCGCAGCTCGTTCGGGTGAGTGCCGCGGATGCACCTGGCGACGCTGAGGCCGAATTTGGACACCGGCATGGCGCTGATCGCCAGCTCCTGTCGCAGGGTGTGCATCCAAGCCGGAGCAAAACGCTGGAATTTGAGCTCCATCACAATCCATTCGGGCGGAATCAGCCGCACTTGGGAGGGGGCGAAGATATCGTGGGCAGTCGTGGCGATCGTTGCCCTCACGTCGTAGTCGAGGGTGAGGCGGACCCCGCCGGGGTTTGAGTCGCGCGGCACAAAGGCTTCGCGCTCGTAGCGAACCGACGACACCGGGCGGCGCCGGCCACCTTCAACCAACTGGTGAAAGACCGAGGCAGCGAAATCGCGGGAGCCGTTGGCTGCTTCGTTCAGGCCAAGCCACGGCCGGGGTTCGTTGCACTCGAGCCACTGCCGGGAATCGCACAGCCTGGAACGGTGCTTGATCACCATTCTCCCGCATTTGCGCTTGTTTTCCAGGAAAATCGGTCGCCGCGAATCGGGGCTGTCGTAGGTACGGACTCGGAGGCGATTCCGTACCTTTGCCTGGTCCAGGCGTTCGAAGTAGTCGCTCAGCCGGGCAGTGTCGAAGTAGAGGCTGTGCACCTGGTAGCCCCGGCGGCCGTGACCAATATCCCCGGCCTGCGGGTCCGGCTCGGCGAAAGGGCTGATCAGATCCACGATCGTGCTCCGCAGCCCCGCCGGGATGACGTACTTGAGCTCGTAACGGCCGGTCTGCTGCCAAGGTCTGCTCATGATTCGTTTCTCATCAGGGAAATCAGAGCCGCAGCCAGGGTCGACCGCTGCCGATCAATGAGGATCTCGGCCACACCGGCCGTACCCGGCATCAGGCTGCGTGCGTGATTGTCGATCTCGGCACTGGCCCAGACCATGGATTGCCCGCTGACCACGACGGTCTCGGTGCCGATGGCCACGATCTCCCCCTCGATGACCGGATGATCGGCGCCATCGCCGGCGAAGCGCACCGCGGTTCCGGGACCGATCAGGGCTCGTTTTGTTCCGGGAACCGGAATTGCCAGGTAGACGGTGCCGATCGAGTGGATCTCGATTTCGCTGTCCTCGGCGCCGACCCGGGCCATGCCGGCGATCGGTGACAGCACCACCCTCTCGTCGGCCAGGCGAAGAAGCTCGGTGATGTTGGCATCGAGCGCCGCTATTTCGGCATCGACGGCAAGCACCGCTTCCGGCCGGGCGGCGTCTCGCGCCACCTCGACCTCAGCGAGGCTGCTCTCCACCTCCAGGCGGCACACCTGCTCCCTGCTCTGCAAAACATCGAACTCATAATCGCTGATCAGGCCGGCGACGGCGAGGGCGCGCGCCCGTTCGAGCTCGGCCAGTGCGGTCTCGCGCTCCGCCCGCGCCACCGCCACCCGCGTCTTGGCGGCTTCGACATCGGCCGGCAATCCGCCGGCTTCCAGCAGGGAACGCCGCGCCACGAGGGCGTCGCGTTCGGCCTGCAGCTGCTGCAGGCGGTGCTCGTTGCGCAGCGAGCGGATGACGGCCAGGCGCTGACCGGCTTCGATCTCGGCGCCGGTGACGATTGCCGAATCGAGCTCCAGCTCAACCAGGTCGTTGCGTTCGAACTCGATCAGGCGCTGCCGGACCAGGGCACTGCCACCGGCCTCTCGGTTGCTTCGCAGGCTGCACAGGTAACGTCCTGGATCCATTGAGGATATTGTAAACACCTGCGCCGCGCGCACGAGCGCCGGTCGCTGCAGCACGCCCCATGACGGAACCGCCACGGTGATCACGGCAATTGCGAAGAGGGCCAGAATACCGAGACCGACGTGCAGCGGGGAGCGGCTGCCGCTGGCGGTTCGAATGCGGCTCATGGCATTCGTTTCCATCTAGCCCGTTCCCATCCAGAAAGTCTGGATGGGAACGGGCTAGCGTCCACCGGCAGGAGCCGGCGGATCAACCCCGCGGTCTCGTGGCGAATGGTCGCACCATCTCTCATGAGATCAAAGGTAGAGCGAGACGGCAGGCCAATCATCAACTTCGGGTAAGGACTCTGTAAGAGATGTAAGAACTAGGAGCGTGGACCGAATTGGCTCCTCAGCGGACGACATGCTCCAAACGGCTCAGAAGGGCCAATCCGACCCACCCTCCTAGTATGATGCGCTGCGCGCATCAGAGGGAGCAGGAAAGATGAACTCCGAGTTCCGAGATGCGGGCAGAGGCACCAACACCGCTCAAACAACTCCGCCGTTCGGACCTATGCCCTACACGCTCCTAACCGTCGAAGCGATAGCCGCGCCGGTGTACGGTGATGATGAAACGGGGGTGAGACGGCGTCGGCTCCAGCTTCT
>CAZCEX010000420.1:0-4381 GCA_964497785.1 uncultured Thermoanaerobaculia bacterium
GACATGGACATCGCCGGTCTGGTCCTGATGCGACGCGACGGTCCGGTCGACTGGTTCGTCAACTACAACATCAACAAGAGCCACCCCAACAACGTGACCACTCCCTTCGGCGGTCTTTTCTCGGATCCATTTGAGGTTCCAGAGTCGCAGACCGGCCACATGTACTACCTCGGCGCCAAATTCAACTTCAACGAAGACAAGACCGCCATCGGCGTCGAGTACAACCACGGTTCCGAGTACTGGTTCAATTTCACCCCCGCCCAGGACGACCTCATTGGGGCCAAGACCGCGACCCGCGGCGACGTGTATGAGATCTACCTCCTCCACAAGTTCGCGAAGAGGTTCCAGCTCAAGCTCGACTACATCAAGTACGACTACGACTACTCCGGTTCTGGCTGGCACATGGGCGCCCCCAAGGAGCTTGCCGCAGAGATGCCGCCGGTTCTCGGATTCCCGACCTACAGCAGCGCTGATATGATCAAGCTCGGGTTCTTCGCCAAGTTCTGAGGAGGTCTCATGTCACAACGTTGGTTGTATTTCGCCCTGGTCCTGGGAGTGTCTGCTACGCCCGTTTTCGGGGGTCAAAGTTACTCCCATCAAGAGTACTTCGAGCACTACGAAGGCACCCAGACCTGCCTTGAATGTCACGAGGACGAAGCTGAAGATTTTTTCCATACGAAGCACTACCAGTGGAAGGCTCAAGCTCAGAATGTCGTCGGATCTGACGGCAAGGACCTCGGCAAGATCAACATGGTCAACGACTTCTGTACCAACCCCGTTCCCAATTGGATAGAGAAGGTGGTCAACGCCGAAGGCAAGGTCCTCGAGCTCGGGTGCTCGAAGTGCCACGCCGGACTCGGCAAGCTCCCGACGGCCGAGGTGTCGCGGGAGCAACTCGAGAACATCGACTGTCTGATCTGTCACGCCAGCGGTTACCGGCGCGACCTCTACGAAGGAGAGGACGGTGATTTGCAGTGGAAGCCCATCCTCTGGAAGAACATCGAAGGTCTCGACTCGGTGTCAAAGAGGATCTCCCTCCCGAGCCGTGCGATGTGCCTGCGCTGCCACGCCGGCTCCGGGGGCGGGCCCAACTATAAACGGGGTGACATCGAGTACGAGCTCAGCGAGCCGGACTACGATTTCGACGTACACATGGATGTCGATGGCAATGACATGCTGTGCATCGACTGCCACGCCGGCCAGGATCACAAGATTCCCGGATCCGGAGCAGACATGGCCGGCGACGACATGCCTGAGAAACGAATTCTCTGTGACAACGATGCGTGCCACGGCTCGGCGCCCCATACGAAAGACCTTCTGAATCAACATGCGCAGAGGGTCTTCTGCACCTCCTGCCATATTCCCACTTTTGCCAAGGTAGACGAGACCAACATGATGCGCGATTGGTCGCGCTCCCACTACTCGGAAGAGAAGGGCAAGTACGTCTACGAAGGTACCTTTGCGTCAGATGTCACTCCGGTGTTCAAATGGTGGAATGGCGAGACCTCGACCATGCAGATGCCCGGCCAACCCGTCGTGACGAACGCCGCCGGAGAGGTGATGTTCGCTGTGCCTGTCGGAACACGGGAAGACCCTGACTCACGCATCTTCGCCTTCAAGGAGTACCACGCAGTCATGCCGGTGCTCCCCGAGAAAAACTGGCTCCTGCCGATCCAGACCGGACACTTCTACCTCACGGGAAACATAAAAGAAGCCGTTCAGGAAGCCACGCACGCCCTCTATGACCTCGAAGATGTCGAGTTCAACTGGATGCCGACGGTACATTACATGGGGCTCTTCCACGAGGTCGCTCCTGCCTACAGCGCCCTCCGTTGCCTCGATTGCCACGGACCCGACACGAGATTAGATTGGCAGGACCTCGGGTACGACGGTGACCCGCTCTCCAATATCTTCCAACCGTCCCACTGACCTCGTTTTCTCCTAACTTACGGCGGATCTTCGGATCCGCCTTTTTTTTGGCGAAGGCTCATCTCTGGTCCCTTGAAGGGTCAAGCGCTGACGAAATGTTGGCAGGCCGATCGAGCCTTACGGCCTCCTGGAAAACACGACGACAACCGTGGTTCAGCGTTGCCGAAAAGCCGTCCTGCCGTGAGCCAAAATTCCCTTTATTGAGACTGAATATTGTCCTCTTCTATGATTTATTAGCAAACCAGTAGGAGTTGGCAAATCGAGATCCGCGTTCCCCTTTTTTTTCAATACTTTAGGTGTAGCTATATCACCTTTTTGCTATATACCGCCATTTCGGTAGTCACATATACTTGACAGACTTTTTTGAGATCTCTAGATTCTCTCTATGAGCACGAGACGCGCCGACGTTCCGGCTTCCCCCCCCACACAGATAAGGACCTCCCAACCACCCCGGGCGGGTGGTGAGGCCCACAACTGTCCACGAGAACTGTCCCGATTCTGCGGTAAAATTGCGGCGTTCACGTCGTTTATCTTTTGTTTTTTATGAAGGAAACTAAGGAGGTATTCATCATGAAACGGAGCATCCTGCTGGCGATTGTCGGCGTGGCATGCGTAATGGCCGGGACTGTCTTCGCGGACGGGCTTCCGGTCTGCGCCGACTGCCATGACGAGGTCGCGGCCGGCATGAAGAACCAGATCCATATGCGGATCCAACCTTTCGAGGTCTACGGCCGCGAAGTGGGCTGTGTCGGCTGCCACGGCAACGGCGAAGCCCATATGGAGGAAGGGGATTCTGCCCTCATCACGACATTCGGCGACGATTCGCCCGATGCCACACAGGCATGCATCGACTGCCACGGCAGCAAGAATCAGCCTGAGTGGGCGGCATCCACTCACGCGATCGAAGGCATGACCTGCACGGACTGCCATACGATCCATACGCGAGGAAATCCGCTCGACAGCTGTAAGAACTGTCACCAGGAGATCTACGCCGAGTTTGAGCTTCCGAGCCACCACCCGGTGCGCGAAGGCAAGATGTACTGCGTCGACTGCCACGACCCGCACGCAGCAACCGAAATGCAGCTCAGAACCCACACCCGGGTCAACGACCTCTGTTACTCCTGTCACCAGTCCAAAGAAGGGCCGTTCATCTTCGAGCACGAGCCCGTCGTCGAGGACTGCCGTCTGTGCCACCAGGCGCACGGATCCGTGGCGGAGCAGCTGCTCACCGCCACTGAACCCATGCTGTGTTACCAGTGCCACGAGGTCCACTTCCACGCTGGTCTGGTCAGCCCCAACGAGCACATCGTCGATGTCGGCGGCCGCGAGTTCGAGAACCCCTACGGCGAAAATGGAATGAACATCGCCTTCACCAGCCGGTGCAGCCAATGTCACTCCCAGATTCACGGTTCCGACCTGCCCACCCAGTCGATCTCTGGTGGCGGGCACGGTATGGTTCGGTGAGGAAGGAGCATAAGCATGAAAAACGCAACACGCTACATGCTGATCGTGGCCCTCGCCGCCTTCCCGTTCGCAGCTGACGCTGGGGATATCGAAGAAAGTCTCGGGGATGACTTCAGCCAGGATTTTGCCAGCGCATTCCAGATGGGCGGCTGGACCGCCGATGTCGAAGGGTCGCCGGACAAGGTGGCCGAGTATCAGCCGGCCGACGGTTCGCCGACCCTGAACATCCTCATGGACAGCCACAGCGACTGGGGCTCCCTGCTTCTTGGATTCGACTACAACGCCTCGAAGGACAACCAGGGCAAGCTCGACTTCGATTTCAGCCGCATGGTGCGGTCGCACAACACCTACAACAAGTTCATCCACCGCGACCCCCACGACCGCATGTTGAATCTTGAGGCCACCTCCACCAACGGCAAGGTCGTGCAACACACCGACTTCAGCCCGAACGCCGAGTACGGCGTCACCTACCAGGACTTCAAGAGTCGAAACGAGTTCCAGTTCGAGGGGCTGTCCGCGATCACCATCGGGTTCGAGTATCGTGACCAGCGCCGTGACGGCCACCAACAGGCCTACACGACTTCGCACTGCGACACCTGCCACATCAAGTCGCAGGATCACCCAATGAACGAGCGCACCCGTGATGCCAAGGCCGACCTGACCTTCGGCTTCAAGGGCGGTAGCATCAAGGGTTCGTGGAACCACCGGACCCTTTCTTACCGGCAGAACTCGGTCGGGATCGAGTTCGACAACGCCCTGCACCCCGAGCTCCAGGTGCCGGTTTTCAACAACCGGCTGCAGTACGACGACGAGGTTGGAACCGTTCAGGCTGATCTCTGGCCCGAGCAGGAGAAGAGCACCGGCCGCCTCGACTTCAATCTGACGAATGTCGGTGGTTTTGCATTCAACGTCGCCGGTATCTACCAGGATTCAAAGAACGACTACACAGGCTACCGATCCACCTACAAGGGCGGCCTGTTCAAAGCCA
>CAZCEX010000421.1:0-4374 GCA_964497785.1 uncultured Thermoanaerobaculia bacterium
CGTCGGGTTGGTGGTCGGGGTGATGGCGCCGATGACGCCGAACGGCGCCGGCTCGGTGATGGTCAGACCCTCGTCACCGGTCCATGCCTGGGTTTCGAGGTCCTCGGGCCCGGGCGTGCGCTCGATGACGAGGCGGTTTTTGAGGATCTTGTCCTCGACACGGCCGAGGCCGGTCTCTTCGTGCGCCATACGCGAGAGCTCTTCAACCCGTTCGAGCATCGCCGCGCGGATGGCATCGACGATTTGATGACGCACGCTGAGACCCATCGGACGGAACTCGAGGAATGCCCTGCGGGCGGCCGAGACCGCGGCGTCGATGGTGGCAAAGATGCCGCCTTCGCCCGTTGCCGAGGCAGGAGCCTTGGCTTGAGCCCCGGACGACCCCCCGAGACCGCTGTCGCGCAGCTTGGCCCTGACCTTCTCGATGATGGCCTGGACCTCGTGCTCTTGAAAACTCGCCGTGGGGCGCATCAGCTCGACCACTCAGCCCCTGCCGGGGTCTTGCGGTAGATTTCGTCCCCCGCGACCTCCCAGGTGTCGACGATCGCCATCACGACTGCGTCGCATGGCCGGTCCTTCGTCAGCTCGGTCTGCCGGGCCGAGGAACCCGAAGCCCACAGGACGACCTCGCCCACCCCGGCGCCGACACTGTCGACGGCGATGACGTGGCCGCCGGTCTCGCGACCGTCGACATCGAGCTCGCGCACGACGAGCATCTTCTGACCTTCGAGACCAACGTCCTTGCGGCTGGCGACGAGGGTGCCGGCTACTCTCCCGAGCAGCATGGCGTTCAGCCGTTCTTCTGCGCGCCGGCTGGCTGGTCGCCGCGGCCGAGCGGCAGGACAAGATCAACGTTGTTGTGCGGCCGGGCAATGATGTGGGTGGTCACGACCTCACCGATGGTCTGTGCGGTGCGTACGCCGGCCTCGACGGCAGCCTTGACGGCGGCGACGTCGCCGCGCACGATCGCTGTGACATAACCACCGCCGGTCTTTTCATAACCCACGAGCTCGACTTTGGCCGCCTTGACCATCGCGTCGGAGGCCTCCACCATTGCCGCGAATCCGCGTGTTTCGATCATTCCTAATGCTTCCGCCATGCCATGCTCCTTTCGGGACCGATACAGGGTCCCGCGTGTTCTATCAGTCCTTGACCACGCGCCCGTCGGTTGCCTCGATGGCCGCCACCGCCGCCTGCCACGCGACGTCGATGTCGCGTTCTTCGCCACCGAGGTAGATTCGCCCCATCGATCCGAAGGCGCGGACCTCGAGAATGTTGATTTCGGCCGCTTTTTCTGCTTCATTCGCAGCCAGCGCGGCGTAAGCCGCCGGTTCAACCTCCATCACGTACATCGACTGGCCGGGGATGATCATGTTGCCGTGGCGCATGCGGTTGATGAGCTGAACCTGGTGATCGTCGAGGTGGCGGATCACCTGGCTTGAGAGGATCCGTGGCTTTCGGCGGTCCTTTTCGGTGAGGCCGATTTCGTGGAGGATCGCCTCGCCGGCCGCCCGTGTCTCGGCCTGGGAATCGGAGTGCACCTCGAGCAGACCGAAATAACGCTCGACGATCTGCATGCCCGGACGCACGTGGGTCGCTTTGAGGGCGATGTCTGTGAGCCGATTGATTTCGATACCGGGAGAGATCTCCACATACAGGGAAGCATCTCCTGCAAGCGGCAGGAAACCCTGTGCCGTCGTGCCCAGGAAGGCGGCGTACTGGGGCTGCAAGTTGTCGAGAAACACATATGAGCGAAGATCAATACGATTCACCAGATCCTCCTTCATCTCCGCTGACGATGCGGATTCCGGCCGAAGCGCCGATACGGGTGGCGCCGGCAGCGATCATTTGACGCACCTCGGTGGCGGTGCCGATGCCACCGGCGGCTTTGACGCCCATCGTGGCGCCGACGACCTCGCGCATCAGAGCGACGTCGAAGACAGTCGCCCCGCCGGGACCGAAACCGGTTGAGGTCTTGACGTAGTGGGCACGGCCTTCCTGCGCCAGTCGACAGGCGATGACCTTTTCTTCATCGGTCAGATATGCGGCCTCGATGATGACCTTGTTGAGGGCGCCGACTTCTCGACAGGCGTCGCTGATGCCGGCGATGTCTTTCCTCACGAGGTCGTAATCGCCCCCCTTGAGGGCGCCGATGTTGATCACCATGTCGATCTCGCGGGCGCCGTCGCGCAGAGCTCGGCGGGTTTCCATCGCCTTGATCTCGGGTACGGCAGCGCCTAGCGGGAAACCGACGACGGACGCGACGGTGATTCCGGTTCCCCGCAAGCGGGCGGCGGCGCGGCGCACCCAGACGGGGTTGATGCACACGGCGGCGAAGCGGTACTCCGCGGCCTCGTCGCAGAGGCGGTCGATGTCTTCGGCGGTGGCGTCGGCGCGCAGCAGGGTGTGGTCGATGGATTGGCCGAGGCCGGCCGGAGCGTCGGCGCCGTTGCCGCAGTAGGAGATACGGGTCGCCCCACTGGCCATGACCCGGTCGAGGTTCTTGAGGTCGGTCACCCCGGTCTGGCCGGACAGTGCGGCCAGAACCTGTTGGGTGATCACCTCGACGAGCTGGTCTCGATCGATCATCGTTGTCCTTTCAGCGCAGGTACTGTCGTTCGACGTCGGTAATCATGTTGACTCTTCGTGCGTGGCGGTCCGGTCCCCAGGGGGTCGCGAGCCATTCGTCGACGATCTGCCGGGCGAGGCTGGCGCCGATGAGACCAGCGCCAAGGGTGATTACGTTGGCGTGGTTGTGTTCACGGCTGTTGCGAGCAGAAGAGAGGTCGTAGCAGAGGGCGGCGCGAACCCCCGGCACCTTGTTGGCGACCATGCACGGACCGATGCCGGCGCCATCGACGATGATGCCGGCATCAAAGGTGCCCTGCGTTACGAGTGCTGCTACGGCGTGGGCGATATCGGGGTAATCGACCGCCTCAGGGCTCGGGCAGCCGCAGTCGTGAACAGCATGACCTTGTTTGCGAAGGTGTTCAGCCAAGTTTTCTTTGAGGTGATAGCCGCCGTGGTCGCTGCCGATGGCCAGAGACCGGCCGGCCGGCGCCGCTGCACCGAGCGCACTGTCGACGATATGCTCCACGAGGCGTCGGACCTCGTCTGGATGGGTCATGAGCATGTCCTCCAATACGCCTCGGGCTCGGCGGCGAATAGTGAATCAGGCAGGACCTGGGAAACCAACCGCGTCACCACGCCCTCCAATCCTTGCCCCCTGATCCGCCGCCGCCGGGAACCGGCTGATACGCAGCGTCAGCCGGCGGATGATCTTCGATGAGGCGACTGGATCGGTCGAGGTGATGGCGCAGCTGCCGTTCACTGGTGGTGAAGGGATCACTGCTGCGGGCGACGCAGGCCTGCAGGGTGGCGCCTTCGAGCAGGGCCAGGATGAACCCGGCGAGGTCGTGACTCTCTGGATCAGGCGGACCATCTTTCGCAACCAGCTCGGTCTGAATGCTCCGTTGCCAATGCTCGAAAATCGCGGCGACGCGCTTGCGGACCTTGGCCTGGTCGTCGCCGAGATCGGCGGCGAGCGACGCCAGTGACAGGCCGAAGTCGAAGTTGTGTCTCTCAAGGTGCTGGCGGTGAAGAGCGAAGAGAGAAATGACTCTTTCGGGGGCGGACTCTGTCCGGTCGGCTGCTGCAAGGTGGACCATCTCCTCGAGCCGTTCTTCGAACTGGTCGAGGACCGCAAGGAAGAGATCCTCCTTGGTGGCAAAGAAGTGGTAGAAGCTGCCGCTCGTCGCTCCGGCTTTCTGAATGATAGAGCTGACGCCGGTGCGCGAGTAGCCGTCGCGCCAAAAGAGGCGCATCGCAGTGGCGATGAGGCGCTCTCGAGTATCTGATCGACGTGGTACCACCGAAACTCCCGGCCCGGAACAGATAGTAACTAGAACGTTCTATCTAGTAAGGGAATATAGAGCGCGGATGGGGTTTCGTCAAGGCCAACAAAAAACCGCCGGGGGAGCCCCGACGGTTGTTTTGTATTGGTGCCGAAGGCCGGACTCGAACCGGCACGGATCGCTCCACACGGCCCTCAACCGTGCGCGTCTACCAATTTCGCCACTTCGGCGGACCTTGATTTTAGCCGGCACGTGACCGGACTTCAACTACTGCGGGGTGGGTTCTCCTTCAGTTGGGGGAAGGGCCTCAGTTTCGACGACGGCTTCCTCTACCGCGATTTCTTCGGCCGCGGCGTCGACGGCCATTTCGAGCGCCGCTTCGCCTTCTTCAACCGAACCCATTTCCGAGTCCGAACCGCCGGTCTGTACCTCGACCGTGGTTTCAGGCACCGGCTCCTGGACATCCTCCATCACCGAGGTCCGGGCCTTACCCGAGAGGATGGCCAGGGACATCGAGAGG
>CAZCEX010000422.1:0-4365 GCA_964497785.1 uncultured Thermoanaerobaculia bacterium
TGTCGACCGGAATGATCATGAGCAAGCTCACGGCGTAAACGACGAGGCTGCCGCCGACGAGCCGGGCTTCCCGCAAACGTCCCTGCTTGAACAATCGCACTGTCGTGTCGAGCAGGATCATGAGAAAACCCAGGAGGACGAGATCACCGATAACCCGCAAAGGGCTCGTTTCACCTACTGTCAGGCTGATTTCTTCGCCCCATGGCAAGATGAGGCGCCTGAGCTCCACCACCCCTGTGTAGGAGATGCCGACGGCAAAATCGATGACGACCGTGAGCACGGAAAGGGCGAGAACCACGAAGACCATCCACCGCCTGCCCGAGCCGGTGCGTAGCATGATGAACCACGACAGACAGACGATCGCCGTGCTGATGAAAAGAGCGTCGTAGGGCATCAGCTTGAGATACTGGTGGGCGGTGGCGGCCGTATAGGTTGCTCGGTTCACCATTGCGTCCCCGGCGACCGCGAGCGAAGCCAGAGCGAACAGAAGGTGGAGCCGCCGGTCCGGCACCCGGAAGGCGATCACGAGGTGCTGTAGGGCAACCAGCAGACAGATTGCGGAAGTTGCTACGTAAGCGATCGACAATGGTGTCACGGCTTCAGGACTCCGGAGTTCACAAGCACACTTTAGCGCACCGGGGTTTTGGGCAAGAAGATGGCGAAGGGCTACCCGGTGGCGCGAGTCGGGATGCTGTCGAGCGCGTCGGCAAGGGCATGCTGGGCCTGCCAGAGGTCGTATGCACTTTGCATGTTGAGCCACAGCTCGGGGCCGTTGCCGCAGTACTTGCCGAGGCGGGTCGCCATCTCGGCCGTGATCGCACGGCCTCCGGAGAGAATCTTGTAAAGCTGCTGCCGGCTGACGCCCATCTCCCGAGCGGCCTGCGCGACGCTGACCCGCATTGCCGGTAGCACAACCTCACGCAGCAGGATCCCTGGGTGGGTCGGTGTCCTCTTGCGAGTATCAGTCATCGTTGATCTCCTTTCCGTGCCTGGCTGGCGGCGTCAATGATATTGCTCGAGGTCGACACGGCGTGCTTCACCGTTCTCAAGCTCGAAGGTGATGCACCACGGCCCGTTGACATGAATCGAGTAGCGCGGGGGCCGGTGCCCGCGTAACCGATGGAAGTTGAAACCTGGAAGATTCACGTGCGAAGGCTCGGTCGCGGCGTCGAGGGCGTCGAGCACGATCAGCGCTCGGGCTCCGAGGTCCGTGCGAATCCGTCGGCTCCGCCCCGTTTCAAAGATTTCGCGAAGGCCTTTGTGTTTCCAGGTTCGGATCACCGCACAAATGTAAACCCTTAGTTGTCGTCTGTCAACTATTGATTGACATTCAAGCCGAATCGACCTTTGATACGATGAGTCGGTCTGCGATGAGGGATGGAGTTTGTATGCGTGAACGTTGTGTGACCCTGGTCTGTGCCTGTTTTGCGATCATGGTGGGGATCGGGTTGGCGGCTGCCGAGGGGCCCGACGAGCACCCGCTCGAGCCGCCCGATCGCTCGAGCCCCCGGGCCACGCTGAGGACCTTTCTCGGCGGTGTCGATCACGCCTGGGAGCTGTACTCGGCCAGAGACAAGAGGTTCAATCAGGCCTTTCGCGACGCCAGGGAGTGCCTCGACCTGAGTGAGATCCCACCCCTGGTCATGCGTGAGGCTTCGACGAAAAAGTCCCTGATGATCAAGGAGGTACTCGACCGCATCGAATTGCCGGCCGAAAGCGAGATCCCGGATGTTGTTGAGGTGACGGACCTGGGGCTCACGCGGTGGACCGTTCCCCACACAGAAATTGCATTGCTGCGGGTCAGTGAGGGGGAACGCGAAGGTGAGTGGCTCTTCTCGACTGGAACCGTCTTACGGATCGATCATTTCTACGATCGTGTGCGTCATCTCCCGTACCAGCCGGGTCGGAAGGGAGGTCACGTCGCCGAGCTGAGTTCAGGTTCCAGGGCGACCGTGTTGATGGGACTCGCACAAGTATTGCCGCCGTGGTTCAGTGGAGAAATCGGCGGAATGTTGGTCTGGCAATGGTTTGGCCTCGCTCTGCTGGTATCGCTCCTGTTTTTTGCGGTGGTTGCTGTGGGAGTGCTCGGTCGTCGTTGGCGCGAGAGCACCCTCGCCGGACATAGGCTGGCGGGTTTTCTCGTACCGATGGCGATGATCAGCTGTCCCTTTGTCGTTCAATTGATGATCGAGCGCCTTTTCCCGCTCCCGGGTGCGCCCGCCCTCGCGGTTCGTTTGCTGTTTTCAATTGTCGGATATGCCGGGTTGGCATGGCTGGCCGCGTTGATTCTCACCCGCATCGGTGAGGCAACCGTGCACCTCGCATTCCGCAATGCGCGGCCGCTCAAGAAGCAGCTGGTGCGGGTCGTCTTCCGCGTCGCCACCATTGCCGTGATCACGGGCATCGCGGTAAAGGCGCTGCAGATTCTCGGGGTCCCCATCGCCGGGCTGATCGCCGGCGTCGGGGTCGGTGGTTTTGCCATCGCGCTCGCCGCCCAGAGCACGCTCGAGAACTTCATCGGCGGCATCATCCTCTTCGCCGACCAGCCGGTGAGGGTCGGTGACGAATGCAATTTTGGAAGTCGTCGCGGGACTGTCGAGGACGTCGGCCTGCGCTCGGTGAAGATCCGCACTCTTGATCGCACAGTGGTGACGGTGCCCAACGCCGACTTCGCCAAGATGCAGCTCGAAAACCTGTCGGAACGAGACAAGATCCTGATACGAGAGAAGATCTGCCTGCAGTACGGAACTCCAGGCGACCGACTCAGAAACGTCCTGTCAGGAATCGAAAGCATGCTGCGTGAGCACCCGAGAATCGGTGAAGACCGAATACGGGTGCGGTTCATGGGCTTCGGTGAGCATTATCAGGAGGTCGAGGTCTTTGCCTACGCTCTGACCGACCAGCAATCCGAGTTCTTCGAAATCCGTGAGGACGTCCTATTGAAGGTCATGCAGATCGTAGACGATGCCGGTACTCGGTTGGCGTTGCCGACTGAAATCCACTACATCGGGACTGAGAATGGCGATCAGAGCCCACTCGCGACCTGAAGAGATTCACGAACCAGGGATTTGCGCTGCAGAAGCGCACGGGTAGAATCGCCACAAAAAGGCACTAAACCATGCCAAACCTCTCCCCTTGAGTCAGGTTGATCGGGATCGGCTCGAGAATGGGTGGATCGCGGGCGCTGAAGCACCCGCCTACACTATTAGAATCCACGACATACGTGTAGGTAGGTCCTTCAGGGCCTGCGATGCCGAACGACACGGAAGCATGGCCGCGGGTCCAACCTGATTTGTGGGGATACCTTTGAACCATGCTATTTGTCATTCACCATGCCACTTGACCTGGTTTATTGGATCGAAGATGTCCTGAGGTACCTCGACGAGTAGCTGATTTGTCAGATCAAAAAAGCAAACGGTATACGAGCGAGACGTCCCTTCCCGGCAATGGCGCCTGGAGCTTGATGAGCGAGGTGTGGTTGTAGGCGTCCGCGTTGAGCAGGTTGCGGCCGCGCAGCAGGAGCTCGTGCACGATCTTCGAGCCGAAGACCTTGTAGGTGACGCTTGCGTTGAGCATCTCGTAACCTGGGGTCGGGGTTTCGTGCTCGGTGACGCGGTCCTGCTCGGCGACCCACCAGCCTTCGAGGCGGGCGTCCCAGCGGTCCGACATCGCGACGAAGGTCAGGCGTGCGCGGTGTGGCGGGATACGTGGCAACGGCTCATCGGTCTCACGAAACGACGCCTGGACCTGATCATAGGAAAAACCCAGGTGGTGGTGAACCCTTCCCGTATGCATCACCTCGACGTGCCCGTGCAGCTCGAAGCCTCGAAACTCGGCATCGGCTTGAGAAAACTGCAAGACCTCGAAGCCCTCGACCTCCTCGCCGGTGTCGCGCAGATAGATGAACTGGTCGTAGTTTGTGACGAATGCGGTGAGGGTTGCTTCGAATCGTCCGTAGTTCGCGCGAACCGACAGATCGAGACCGTTGCCGACCTCGGGTGCGAGGTCGGGATCGCCGATCTCATAGGCGCGTGTGGCCGCGTGCGGCCCGTTGGCGTAGAGCTCCTCCGGCGTCGGCGCGCGTTCCGGCCGATTGAGGCTGAGGGCGAGGTTCCAGTTCGAAGTCATGTCCCAAACCGCACCGATCGATGCGGTCCAGGTGGAAAACGTACGGTCCGGCATCTCAGGGTCTGCGCTCCTGCTGTGCTGATCGTCAAAGCGCAGACCGAGCTGCATGCCGAAAGGGTCTGCCTCGGTCTGCTGAAAGATGTAGAGACCGACCTTGTCCGTATCGGTCGGCTCGACGAAGGCCTCTTCTCCCGAGGCCGCGAACTGCCGGTTGACGTACTGCAGGCCGAGAGTGCC
>CAZCEX010000423.1:0-4358 GCA_964497785.1 uncultured Thermoanaerobaculia bacterium
TTCAAGTGTTGAAATGGGTTAATCCATGTTGATCGGAGTTGATCGGTATTGACAGGCTCCAGCCATGCCATGGCCGGATGAGACGGAGCTCTTTTCGTCTGGAGAATGCGAAACCACCAGCCTGCCACCGGCCAGCGGGCCTCCATCGAACCGTAGGTTCGTTGCGGTACCCATTTCGTCTGTCGTTAGATGATAGTGTCCTGTTGATACGTATCGTTCCTATGTCCAGTTCTGACCGCTAAGATCTATTCCACCGATGGACCGTGGTAAAACGGTAACCACCAAATGAGGACGACTCTCGATTTCTGGATTGTCAGAGCGGTGCATATTCTGTGGGGGCTCCGCCGACGATCCTATACCATTCCGGCCTGCATTCTTGTTCTGTGTCTCGTCACATTGGCAGAGGGCGGAAGGTCCCAGGGCCAAGAAAAGAAGGCGCATGGCGATGGATCTTCGGGCAAGGAAACGTCACTTGTCCGGTCGGGCTCACCAGTCGAGCCCGCACCTACCCCGAGCACGGAAGCTGTGGAAGACGCCATCATCGCGGCCGCGGGCTACCTCGTCAGGGCCTGCAAGGACGATGGCTCTTTTGTGTATTGCGTGAACTTGAACCCGGAGGTCACGCCGCGCCCGGGGTACAACCTCCTTCGACATGCGGGCGCCATGTACGCCCTTGCCATGTTTCAGGAGTGGCGCCCTGACCCCCGAGTTCTCTCCGCGCTCACGAGAGCCGCAGGGTATCTCCGAACACACATAGGGCCTTTCCCGGGGAACGACGAGATCCTCGCCGTGTGGTCAACGCCGGAGATGACCCTGTCGGGCAGTCCCCTGCAGGCCAAGCTCGGCGGTACGGCGCTTGCTCTCGCCGCCCTCGTTGGTCTCGAAGGCCTGGAGGCGGGCACCGCACCTCTCAGTGAGCTGCGAGGTCTGGCGCGGTTCCTCATTTTCATGCAGCGTGAGGACGGCCTTTTCTGCTCGAAGTTCGTCCCTTCAGCCGGTCGAGAGCAATGCCGCTGGGAGTCGCTCTACTACCCCGGCGAGGCCGCTCTCGCGCTCTCCATGCTGTACAGCATTGACCCCGACCCGAGGTGGTACGAGGCCTCGGAGAAGGCACTGATGTATCTCGCCAAAGAGCGTTCAACACAATCGGCTGTGCCAGCAGACCACTGGGCGCTACTCGCGACAGCCGACCTCCTATCGAATACAAGAACCAGCGAGGGAATGGCATCCTCTGAAGCGTTGCGTGACCACGCCCGCCGCGTGTGCGAGAGCATCCTCGACGCCGCGCACCCCACCCCGGCAGGGTTCCCGTTACAGGGCAGCTTCCTCGCCGACGGGCGGACGACGCCCACGGCGACCCGCTTGGAAGGACTCATCGCCGCCCTCGAGGTCCTGCCCGGAGAGGATGTCGAGCTTCGGCGAAGAATTGAGCGAGTGGCGGATGAGGGAATTGGATTCCTGCTGCGCGCCCAGGTCCGGGAGGGGCCGTACCGAGGAGGGATTCCGCGTGCTATTCACCCCCCCGCATCAGCCGAGCCTGCCGGGGACAGGACCCTCAACCGACGGGTCACGGAAATCCGCATCGACTACGTGCAGCACGCGCTCAGCGCGATGATCCAGTACTCGACGCGATCTCTCGCACGCAACTCCCAACAGGGAGATGCCGCTACCGGCGCTCTTGGCCCGTCCGGCGAGCGACTACGACCTCCTCCACCACAAGAACCCAGCACCGAACAACGCAGTCATTCCGATGAGTGCAGCAATCCCCACGGGACTCATCGCCGGAATCGGGGAGGGTTCAACATATGTGAACGAGAGATCATCCCATTTCGCGTGAAGGACAACCGGGATCATTTCTATTCTCGTGACGTCGTGATAGCCAATCAACCGTAGGGTGCACGAAAACGTCGCACAAAAGTAAAAGGTGTCCGTCACGGATCCGCCATTCTCGAAGACCCTGATGATGCCACCCCCATTGGTCAGCAAATCGGCCACGCAGATTTTCACATCGTTGACGGGAACCAAGAAATCCACATAGAGCGGGACCCAGGGGTTGATGTCCCCCCCGATGTCGGCAGGTGAGACGACATTCGGACGAGAGCAACCGTTGCTCACCGTTTCATTTGTCACCCGAGGCTCATAGCCCGGATCGCAGGAGAAGACGGTGTTTGGGTACTGGTCGGCCACGACAGTTCCGACAGGAAGGTCATCAAAATCGATGGTGACCTCTACTTGCTGGGCGGTGCCCACCGTGGCGAAAAGAAGAACCAGCCCCACCGCAACGGGCACGATCTTCACCGTTCCTCTGTTTCCTTTCTCATCGTCCAACACAACGGTCATGCCACACTCCCTGCTCGGCGAAAAACCCCGTCGATTGTACTCTGGCCAGAATGCCCATTAGGTGGTGGTCTTCCGTACCCTCTTGGTCCTCGTGACCATCATTGGTCCGGTATCGAGGTATCCCAGACCAGGGTGTCGCCGCTTTCGAAGCCATCCCAGAATAGTTCGGATTGCTTCAGAATAGATATGCTCGTGAACCATGGGTCCTGATCAAAACGGGCGTAACCGTCGTCCAGAGTTGCTCCCCAGGAGTAGTATGCATAGCCGGTGCCGTCAAGATCCACGAACGGATCCACGACGATTTGGTCGTAATCGCCGTGATAGAAATTTGCCATTTCCCTATAGACCTGAGAAGGGCGATCCGATAGGCGGAAGTTCGGCCAGTAACCGTTCCAGTTCTTTCCGCCATTGTACGAGGTCGTGGCGAAGCGGTCGAACCAGCAGTTGTCATCCGCGCCGCCTGTGCCGTCATCGGAGTCCCTGCGTCGGTCGTACCACGAGGTGACTACCCTCCCGTCGGGCCCGACACCAATGGTCGGGAACCATTGGTCGGTGTGGATGCCCGGCGGATCCTGGTTATCGTTGAGTTGGACTTCGGGCCTCCACGTGTTCCCGCCGTCGGTCGAACGGCGGTAGAAAACGTCTGTGACGTCGCCTTCTCCCAGCCCATCACGGTCATACATGTAGACAGCGTGGAGTTCACACTCGGGAGTACAGCTCGGACCAGTCGCAAGTTGTGGGAACGGTAACACCTTGAAACCTCCCACCAGGCACGGCAATCCTCCGCATAGGCCGTCCATGAGTGGGTCGCTGCAGATCGGCTTTTCACTCATGGGGTTGGTGACTCGGGTGAAGCTGCCTCCACCATTGGTTGAGCGTGCGATTTCGATGGAGATTCTCGCATCGTACGCAAACTCCGGTTCTGCATGAACCCAAGCCGCGAAGACATGGCCGTTGGGCGCCACGACCGGCCAGACTCCTTGCACCTCTTTTCCGACGCTGGTCAGAGAAACAGGGTCGGACCAACTCTCGCCAGAGTCATCTGAGTAGGTGCTACGAATACACCCAAAACAGGATGAATCCTCCCAGAAATCAGCCCACATGACATATATTCTTCCGTAATAATCGATGTTCGATGGGTTGTTGTCGACTGCCATAAAGGGCTTGTCATCACTCACTCCATCATCAATTAGGACTGCGGTGCCACCGAACTCGACCGGTACGAAGGACAAGCAGTCGTCGGTCGATTGCCAGAGCGCAATGGCATTCGCTGTGTATCCGGTGTCTTCGAGTACGAGTGCTGAGTAGTAGAAACGCGAATCTCTCTTGCTCCACACGATGCTTGGGTCTGCCCACGCCTCCCAGGTGACCGTCTGCGCCTCGTCGATGGTCGTGACTGTGGGTAACTGCCCCCTGTCTTCAAACAAGTACGACTCGCCAGGCGTTCCTCGGCTGAACCCTTGACATGTCGGGCCACAGTTCCTCGGTACTCTTGTGTAAACTCCGTAGTCGTTGTAACCGACGCATATCGTTCCAGTGTTGGGGTTTATGGCCAATGTCGTCTCTGATTCTGTGAAGTACAATCCATCGTCTTCTGTTGGGTCGTTAACGAGAGCGTTGTCGGAGAAGATCTGGCCTCCTGGCTCGGTGCTCGAACATGGAAGATTGGCAGTCTTTGCCTCAAGATCTCCTTGAGGACTGCAGAGCAGTACGAGGGCGGTCTCGAGGCCAGTCGAGAGTTTGGCTCGGATTGTCGGGTTTTCGAGGAGGTCGCACACCGAATCGTCATCATCGTCGTCGTCATCATCATCATCATCCCCGTCGCCGAGGACATTCGCGGGAATCGCGGTGTGCCTCGATTCAAGCCCATCGAAGATACTCGTCATCGGACCCCACGACGGTAACTCAACAATCTCCGACGCCTCTTCTGCCGAATACTCATTCTGACCTTCGTCACAGGCAACGTCGGTGACCACGACATCGCCTGAAACATCATCACCGGAGACCACGGCGGGCTC
>CAZCEX010000424.1:0-4340 GCA_964497785.1 uncultured Thermoanaerobaculia bacterium
GCACGACATCCGCCATTCCTGCGCCATCACGCAGGTGGAGGTGCCAGTCGTCTGGCTTCGTGATTGTGATCTGCATCATATTCCCCCATTCAAAACCTGCCCCGGTATACAGTGGTTCCAACTGCGGACGTGGGACGGAGAGTATAGTCCGGCGTGCGCCGCCTTCGGGCCCGCCATTTGTTTCAGGAGCGTGACCATTGACGATTGCCGGCAACCTCCGCACGATGAACCTTGCCGACATCATGCAGTGGTTGTCATCGAATACCAAGACCGGCACCTTCGTCATCGACGGCGACCGTTATACGAAGAAGGTCCTGTTCCGTCGTGGGGATGTGGTTGGTGTAGCCTCCGACAAGCCACGCGAAATGCTCGGCTACTTCCTCGTCGGTTGGGGCTATTGCTCCGAAGACGAGCTCCAGAACATGGTCGAAATGCAGGACCACTTCAAGGTCATGCTCGGTGAGCTGGCGGTCAATCTCGGCCACCTCACGAAGGAGGAGCTGGTAGACGTCCTTACCGTCAAAACCAAAGAAACGGTATTCGACCTCATTACCTGGGATCAAGGGGAGTTCCGCTTCATCGAGTCCGAGCTGCCGGACCGCGTCGCCATCGAGGTCCAGCTGCCCGTCATGTCTTTTCTCTTCGAGGGCTTCCGGCAGCGAGACGAACGCCAACGCATGCGCGAGGTCATTCCCAGCGGCGAGCATGTGCCCATTCTCATTGCGCCGCCGGATGGGTTTGGCGAAGAAGAGCTGGCCATTCTCCAACAGATGGACGGACGGCAGAGCATCGCGGACATCGCCATCGCCAACCGCCTCGCCGAATTCGACATCCTCAAGCTCACCTATACCAGCGTTCAGTCGGGGCTGGTTCAGATCCAACCTCCCGAAATCAACCCTCAGCTGCCTGGACGCAGCGCCTCCCCGTGGCTGCACGCGGAACCAGATGTGCGCGATTGCATCATTCGGGGGCGTTTTCTGGATGCTTACAAGCTCGTCACGTCAATGCGGGAGAAGTACCCGCCGGCTAAGGACTGGGCAGAGCACATGCTCCGCCTGATCGACGCAACCATGAGCGATCAGGAGCTCTCTGAGAGCGACATCCTCGAAAGTTCCTTCGAACTCGACGACCTCTACAATCTCAATTGCGACCCAGCCGAGGGTTTTGTGTTGTCACGCGTGAGTGGCGCCTACACGGTCGGTGAGATCCTCAACCAGCTCCCAGGCTCACCGCTGGCGAACCGGGTCATCATTCACAACCTGCTGCGCCGCGGCCTCGTCAAGGCGAGGAGTGCGACGTCGGTTCGGCGCTTCCGCGACGAACCGTTCGACGAGTCGGCTCTGGAGCCGTGAGGGGAAACGAGCGGTGACGGCTGCATCCGGCATCTGGCATCAGTGCTGTCCAAAACAGGACAGACTTGACCGTTCGACATATGAAAAGAAGAGGGTTACGAGCGACAGGGGAGTGATCCTGAGATGAGGTTCCTCGGGGGAGCTGTCCAAGACCCCGTAGAGGCAAGGGGATTTGCCGTACAGCGGGTGGTAAAGGTGGCGTATCGAGTGGGGTCTCGGTATCTCTCGTAGCAATTGACTGAATAGACCCGCTGTCCGTACCAGATTTCTTGCCCTCCCGGTTCTTGGATTTGTTGTTCACACCCAAATCCTGCCATGAACCATGGAGGGCTCTTTAGGCGCTTTCACCCAGGCCACTTTGAAAATTCGATGCAGGTACACTAGAGACGTTGCGCAACGTGCTTCAAACGAGAGAGTTGAGCAGAGATTTCGGTCGGTGAGTTTTCCCCAAGCCCGAGCCCGTTGTCGTTACCGTTGTCGAATGCCCAAAGTCGGTAACGACAACGGTAACGGGCTCGGGCTCGGGTCCAGTGTCCGATAGCGCTTGACGTTCTTTTGGTTGTGGCTCCGCCACCTTGGTTTTTTCCTGAGATTCCGTCTTGGACAAGAGTGATCTGGCATCCGGGTGGGAGGGGGATCAAGCATCCGGGCGGGGACGAGACCCTACCCCGGTTCGTCCGCAGTGACCTCTGCAATCCTTCCGCGCAACAGGGTCAATCGATCGGCGAGGCCATTGAGACGACTTTGCTGTCCTTCGAGGTGCTCAGTTTCGGACCGTACGAACCGCGAGTAGGGCGCGATGGTCTCCCGGATCCGCGCAACGCCCCGTTGCGCCTCCGCTTCGAACTGTTCGTTGAGCCCCTGCATGACGGTCGACCGGAGAAGAGCCACCTTCTCACGCAGTTCGGTCTTCGCCCTCCGCCGCCGCGTGGGCAGGATGAAGAGACCGATCGCAGCCAGCAGGCCGGCCGCTGCAAGACCGGTGACATCCGCCGCCGTGGTCGTCGCCAGCATGGCCACCGTAGCGCCGATCCCAACCGCCCCGGCTTCGACGATAGCTGTGCCCGCCACGGCCTTCTGCACGGACTCGGCCATCGCACGGGCTTCAGCAGCTTGATCGTAACTGCCTAGGCTCTCGCGCGCAGAACGCCCAACGGTGTCGAGCAGACCCGCCCTGTCGTAGTCGAAACGACTGCCGACCTCTCCAACCAAACGGTCGGCGTGAGCCGAACGCCGCTTGTTGACGTGCTGCACAACCGACTGCCACTGGTTGAGGTCCGAGCCGACGAGCCAGTCGATCAGCGACTCGACCTTCTTTTCGATGTCAGATGGAGCATCGGCCACGACCTGCTCTTCGAACTGCTCCTGCAGCGCCTTGCGATCGAAGAGCTGGGGAAGGCGCCCAAGGCGCAGGGTATCGTCAAAAAAGGTCATGCCGCGCAACTCGAGGGCCTTCAGCACACCGTCGATGTCGGCAAGCCTGAGATCGAATTCACGGCGAACATCGGTGCTGTAGACCTCGAGCTGTCGCTCGATGTCGGCGAGGGCGGCAACATCATCGGTGAGCAGTCGTCTGTGGTCTCCAACCTCGTCGAGACGCCGCTGCACCAGGTTCTCCGCGACGCCGACCGGGTTCTCCATTTTCAGGCGAACACGCTCGCCCCGGTCGAGCACGTCTCGGAGGTAGGCCTCGAGGGCGGGCAGCCCGCTCGCGACCAGATCTTCCGCATTGCCCAAAGAATGCGCCTCCTCGGCCCGCAGAGCGGACACGGGAAACACCTTCGGAGGAAAGCCGAGGATTGCCTCGCCGTGCTCCCGAATATAGGCGAGCACCTCACCGACGGCGTCTTCGCCGCGAAGGATGTCAACCTTGTTGACAACGACGATGACCTTTTTCCCCCACTCGCGAACCTGGTTGAGAAAGAGCCGTTCACTTTCTGAAATCGGGCGGTCGGCAGATGTCACGAAGAGCACCAGGTCTGACCGCGGAACAAACTCGCCGGTGAGAACCTCGTGGCGACGTTCGAGGGCATTCGTGCCGGGGGTATCGACGAGGGTGACCTCTCGCAGCAACGACACCGGCAGTTGGATTCTCTCGAGGCCGTCACCGACCACCTCTCGAGTGGGCACATCTCCCCATTTGATGACGTGAATCTGCGATGTTGTCGGTGTAACACCTTCGTCCAGAACCACATCACCGATGAGGGCGTTCAGGAGGGAGCTCTTGCCGGCATTGAACTCCCCGACGACCACCACCAGGAAAAGATCATCGAGCTGTTCCACCGACAAGGCGAGCGGCGCGCGTTCTTCTTCGGGCACTGCCTGCACCGCCAGCTCGGTGCCGACATCAGCCAAGAGCCGCCGTTCTTCCTTGAGCACCTCCACCTGAGCGGCAGAGAGAATTCCGTCCAACACGAACGTCACTCCTTGGCGAGGGCCGCGTGCATTGCCTCGAGGAGCCGAGTCGCATCCTCGGGCGGCAACGGGCACTGCGCCCACCCGATGCCGAGACCATTGTCGCCCTGCCTCGGAATGATGTGAAAATGAACGTGCATGACCACCTGATGGGCGTCAGAGCCGTTGTTCTGCAGCACGTTGTAGGCCTCGGCGCCGGTTGCGACCATCATGGCCCGGGCAAGCCGCGGGAGAACCCGACCAATGGCCGCCGCTGAGGCGTCACTGAGCTGGTGGAGGAATGCTTTCCTCTCCTTCGGGATCACCAGCATGTGACCGAGGCAAATTGGCCCGATGTCCAAGAACGCCAGCACGTGGTCGTCCTCGTACACCTTGTGGCACGGAATCTCTCCGGAGAGGATCTTGTCAAACACCGTTTCTGGGTTTGTCGTCATCGGGTAATTCTACCGTAATTGATCCTCTGAATCACAGGGCTCCTGAACCACCGACCCGCTGAGGACGTCGAATGCGGTCAATCGCCCCCCGTATACGCAACCAGAGTCCAGACAGAGATAGCCTTCGCCGGGAACGAAC
>CAZCEX010000425.1:0-4332 GCA_964497785.1 uncultured Thermoanaerobaculia bacterium
CTGGGATGGCCGTCCTACGGCCTCCCAGAAGGCCGGCGCTGGGGAGAAGGCCGGCGACGCGGACCATCGGCTACTGCAACAGCTCCACGCCGTGAGCCTTCGCCGTCAGCTTCACATCCCGAAGCAAATGCCTGCCGGCAATCCAGACGACCCTCTGGCTGTCGAGATCTTCGCGAAGCCAGCGCACGGATGACAACCATCGCTTCGGATCGGAAATGTTTTCCGTCGGGCGCCACTTCTCGGCGGCAGCGCTCCCGTCGCCCATGTCGAAGACGACCAGCGGAACGCGCAGCTCGGAGAGGAAAAGGCGCACATCGGCCGGAGGGTAGGAACTCGCGTCATCTTGGGACGCACCGAGGAGGAGGAGCACGGCACGGCGCTGGTTTCCTGTTGCGGCGCGCAGACCCGCCAGGGCGACGGCATCGCCCGGCCTGCGGTAGCCGAACTCGAGATCTGCAAACCGAGCCTTCTCGAGAGCGTCGGCCAGGCCCTTACGCCCGACCAGTTGCGGCTCGGAAAATGGGAAGAGGCGGGCGTTGCCGCGTGGGCCCGAGCTGGCGATCGGGCCGATGACTCTCAAGGTGACATCGTCGGGGAAGCGGTCGTCGCGGTGGTCATCCGGGTTCTTGCGCAACGCTTCGCAGAGGGTCATCAGGTCCTGGTTCATCGATGGTCCTCGGACGACCACGAGCTGGGCGGTGCTTTTTTCGACGTCGACGACCTCGACTGGTTTGCCTTTGACCTCGAACCAGCCCTTTAGACCATCGGTGGGCGGAAAAGCATCTGGGTTCTCCACGAACAGCGGCACTGCGGTGAGGTCGAGGCTGACCTCGCCGATGTGGCCCTTGCCGAAAACGATCTGCTTGCGAATGACAACGTCGTCGGGAAAGACGAGCTCGGCCTCGAGCACGTGTGTCTGGTCCGGGTCCTGATCGGAGACGTCGAGGCGCAACGCCGCATCGGCCTGGATGCGCTGACCGTCGAGAACGAACCGCATCCGGCGCGGCTCGATGAACTCTGCGCTGGTCCACCTGAGCTGGACCGCGGTGACTGCTCCCTCACCGTCGACCTCGGGGAGCAGGACTGCCTGCGCCCGCGGGCGGGGGAGGTTGAGCCATCGCTGGTCACGGCCGAGCGCCCGACCATCCTCGTGGTAGGCGACGGCTTCGAGCAGGGCGGGCCGTAACCTGGTACCGAGATCGACAGAGGTGCGCCATGGCTCGCCATGAATGTCGGCAACGGCGACGCCGTCGAGCGTGATCTCGACGTGTGCAACGGCTCCGGTCACGGCAAGCTCAACAGGTTGTGTGCCGACGACGAGCCCGAGGAAAAAAGATAGAAACTGGACCATCTCGCCGAGTTATACGCTATTCAATGGCCACACGGTGAATCGGCACACCTCAGCGGCCGGCGATCGATCCTGCCTGGGCTATCACCTGGCGGGGGGAGGAGATCACTCCCCGGTCGCTCAGCTGCTCGAGGAGAAGGTCGCGCCGCGCCAGGATTGCGCGCCGCTGGCGTTTGGTGAGCAGATCGCCAAGGCTGTTCGAGAGGAGGGAGTCGTCAAGCTGCCGCAACCGCGATCCGACGGTGTACGAAATGGGGATCGGGCGTTGCTCCTGAAGCTTGGGCAACTTTTTCGTGGTCCTGAAAGAGCGCGAGTGGTCGATGAGGTAGAAGAGGTCGTGGTCGGCCCTGACCAGGACGTTCGAGAGGTTTCGGTCGACGTTGTAGATCACGGCGTCGAGCACGTACATCAGCATGAGCCGTTCGAGCAGGAGGTCGAGATCGTGGCACTCGGCGCCGGAGTTCACCAGATCCTCGAGGTTCGTCGCGCGTTCGATCCACAGCTGGACCGAGCCCATTTTGCCGTTGATTTCGCGCAGCACCGTCACCGGGACGAGACGGATGCCCAGCAGGCGGTCGATACGGTAGGCGGCGACCTCGAACTCGTAGGAGTCCTGGAAGCTGGTTTCGAACTGGTTTGTATAGGCGATCTCGTTGCTGTAGACGTCGACGTCCTTGAAGATTGCGCGGCGGGTCATGTCGCCGGCTCGAAGCGTCAGGCGCTGGGGTTTGGTAATCCCCGAGCCAATGTCCTCGACAGCGATGACCTCGGCCTCAGAGAGAAAAACTTCGATTTTGAGATCCTCCGCAGTCCGGCCCCAGGCGTCGATGGCCTGGTCTACGCCGCCTGCAGCGACGACGCCCGGGATCACGGCGATGATGGCCAGGAAGAAGGCGGTGCTTGTGGATCTGCTCATGGCGTGCTCCTCGTATTGAGATACGAGAGAAGGTGCTGAGAGGTTCGCTGGTCGTGGCGAATAGGCAGGCTGCAGGGTTGTTCTGAACTGGGAGGGGGAGGGCTTTGAGCGATGTTACCCTGCTGCGCATGATGAAGGCTGATTTTTCTGTTACAAGACCCCACTATCGAGCGACCGTGTATGGTGCCCCGACGCCCTCGACGGCTTTCTCGTGCCAACGGGCTGTGCTTTTCGGCATCACTTGTGCTGTTTTTGCCGCGGTATTGATGCCCGCCGCCCATGCTGAAATCCCCGCCGAAGGTGAACCAACCAATGTAATTTTGGTGTCGCTCGACACCCTGCGGGCGGATCACCTCAGTCTGTACGGGTATGAGCGGGAAACAAGCCCCAACCTGGATCGCATCGCGCACGATTCGATCGTATTCGATATGGCAATATCACAAGCCTCATCGACCAGTCCATCCCACAGATCGCTCTTTATGTCGCGCTATTGTTCGGTCGCGTTCCAGGGTATGCCTATGTTCGCGGAGATCATGAAAATTGCGGGCTACGACACCGCCGCTTTCACTGGCGGCGGCAACGTCGCTGCCGAGTTTGGATTCGGCGCCGGGTTCGATACCTACTTCGAAGACCGCGAGCGATCGCCTGCTGGCAGCAAGAGGAACTTTGAAAAAATTATGCCGGAGTTCGAAGCATGGTTGGCTCAGCCAAGGACTCAGCCGTTCTTCGTCTTCCTCCACAGCTACGATATTCACCTGCCCTACGATGCGCCCGCACCTTATGCGAGGCATTTTTGCGAGGGCTACGATGGAAAAGTATTCGAAACCGAAGCGACCGACCTCCTAAGAAAGATCGGGGGGACGCACCAGCAGCGGGATTTCGACGGCGAGGTCACGGTCACGGAGGTCGACCGGCGCCAGATCATGGCTCTTTATGATGGCGGCATCCTTTATGCCGACAGCTACCTCGGCAAGCTCGAAGAACTCTTGAAGAGGGACGGTTTGTGGGACAAGACGATCCTCGTCGTGCTGTCGGACCATGGAGAGGAGTTCTGGGACCACGGATCGGTGCTCCATTCCCACACCGTGTTCCAGGAGCTCGTGCATGTGCCGCTGGTGATTCGGTTTCCGGGGGGTAGGCTCGGAGGTCAGAGAATCAAAGAACCGGTTGCACTTATGGACGTCGTGCCGACCATCCTCGATGTGCTCGGTGTGCCAGGCATGTCGGCACACCAGGGCACGAGCCTCATGGGGAGGATTGGCAAGCCGGGGTCCTCAGCAACGAATATCGTCGTCAGTGAGATCGATCCATTCCGGGCTTTCACCGAATGGCCCATGAAAGTGATCTCGAATGTGGATAGCGGCGCCATCGACCTGTACGATCTGGCAAAGGACCCCGGGGAACGTATTGATCTCGCTCTCGAGGATTTTGGTCTTGCAGTCCAGAAGTTGAACGAGTTGGCACCCCAGGTCGACCCTCTTGGGAAGAGCGCCGTTCGTGCGCTTGAGTTGGTGCCGAATGACGATGTCCTCAGGGAGCAGCTCAGAGCCCTCGGTTACATCGAATAGCTCGCTTTCGAAAGGCCGGTCAGTACTCCTCACAGACTCTATCTTCGAGTGCTCGTCGCCAGGGCGGCTTGCGGTCCGGTGCGTTCTTGCTCGGAGCAGAGGGCGTGACGCCGGTCCATCGCTCGAGGTGGTCCATGACCTCTGCCTGATCCGCAAGGGTGAGGGAGCCGATGAAGGCGCCGTGGGTTCCTGCCGGATCGACGTAGATGTAGGAGTCGGAGGCGTCGCCGAGCTCGAAGGCGCCACCGGTCCAGGGGTCGAACTCGCCGTAGACGAAGAGCACGCGCTCACCTTCTGTCGCGAGCCACTGAGCGACGTCTGCCATCGCCTCAGGTGAGAAGACCGGGTCGGTGCCTTCGGGTACGACGCCCTCTTCGATGGTCGGCGGGTCGGTGAGGATGAGGTCGCCGAGGTGGTCGGAGGCGATGTCGGGATATCCCAACTGGTCGTGCGCCTGGTAGAAGTAGGGGTCGAAGAAAGCGAAGGTCGCGTCGGAGGCG